>JALZOQ010000046.1 GCA_030913835.1 Actinomycetota bacterium
GGCATCGGCGGTCCGAACCCGCCCGGGCCCGAGGACCGCTTCGACGAGCTCGTCGCGACGAACCTCGTCGGCACCTACAGCTGCGTCCGGGCGGCGCAGCGCCACCTCGCGCCCGGTCCCGCGACCCGTCACATCGTCATGACGGCCTCGGTGCTCGCGCGGATTGGCGTCCCGGTCTACACGGGCTACAGCGCCTCGAAAGCCGGGCTGCTCGGACTCGTGCGCTCGCTCGCAGCCGAGCTTGCGGCGCAAAACGTCCAGGTGAACGCGATCTGCCCGGGCTGGGTCAAGACCGGGATGACGTGGGAGGGCCTCGACGCGATGCCCGGGACGCGCGAGGAGGCCTACGAGCGGGCGCTTCGCGAAGTGCCGCTCCGCCGGATGAGCGAGCCGGAGGAGATCGCCGGCACCGTCGCCTGGCTGCTCTCGGATGACGCGCGCGGCGTCACCGGGCAGGCGATCGACCACAACAACGGCGCGTTCATGAGCTGAGGCTCGGCGCCGCCCGCAACTAGAATCGGAGCCGTGGAGACGATCGGGGTCCTCGCCGTCCAGGGAAACTTTCGCGAGCACGCCGCGATGCTGCGGCGGCTCGGCGCGCGTGTCGTCGAGGTGCGTAAGCCGGAGCAACTCGAGGGGCTCGACGGCCTGATCATCCCGGGCGGCGAGTCGACCGCGATCATGCGCCTGATCCGGCTCTACGGGCTGGAGCAGGCGATCGAGCGGTTCGCCGGGCCGGTGTTTGGCACCTGCGCAGGCATGATCCTGCTCGACCGCAACCACCTCGGGCTCGTTGACCTCGCCGTGGAGCGGAACGGCTACGGACGCCAGGTCGCGAGCTTCGAGGCCGACCTACGGCTCCAGGGCGAGGCGGAGCCGCTGCGCGGCGTGTTCATCCGCGCGCCGCGGGTCGTCGACGAGGGCGCGGACGTCGAGGTGCTCGCGACCTACGAGGGCGAGCCCGTGCTGCTGCGCGACGGGCGCTACCTCGTCGCGTCCTTCCATCCGGAGCTCACGGACGACACGCGCGTCCACGAGCGATTTCTCGAGCTCGTACGACAGGAGGCGAATGTCGGGGCATAGCAAGTGGTCTTCGATCAAGCACAAGAAGGGCGCGGCCGACAAGAAGCGGGGCGTGCTCTTCTCGAAGCTCTCCCGCGCAGACTCCGGCGCTTCGCGCCTTCGCGGTGGGCCTCGTTCCTGGCCGGCTAAGGATCAGTCCAGGACGAAGAAGTCTTTGACCGCCCCGCCGACGGTCACCGTCGCCGTCAGGGTGCCTTTGTCGTCCTCGATGACGCCAATGTTCGCGTCCTGGCCGGAATACGTGGCCGTGCACGAGAAGGTCTGACGGTCGCTGCCCTCCTCCGTCGTCTCCGTGCAAGAGGCGTCAGAGTTGATTCGGTCACCGATCCTCGACGCCACGTCATCGGCGCTCGTGCCGCCGCCGCCACCGCCACATCCGGCGGCGAGGAAGAGCGCGACCAGAACAGTGCATGTCCCCCGGGGAAAAGACGAGATCAACATAGCCGCACACCTCGATCGACCCCGAGTTGGGTACCTGCGGCCAGTCTACTCCCGGAGATCCGGTCGCGCGACCCGACGAAGCCGACGAGAGGCCTTCGTGCTCGCCGCCACGTCGACGCCTCCGGGAGTCCGCCGGAGGAACGGTCGGATGCCGCATCTAGAATCGCCGGCGATGGATCGGCCGCTTCGAATCGGCGTTCTCGCCGTCCAGGGCAATTTCCGGGAGCACGGGGCGATGCTGCGGCGGCTCGGCGCCGCGTCGTCGAGGTTCGCAAGCCGGAGCAGCTCGAAGGCCTCGACGGCCTCGTCATTCCGGGCGGCGAGTCGGCGGCGATCATGCGCCTGATCCGGCTCTACGGGCTCGAAGAGGCGATCGAGCGCTTCACCGCGCCGATCCTCGGGACTTCAGGGACCCGGTGTCGAGGTGCTAGCGCGCTACGACGGCGAGCCTGTGCTGCTCCGCGACGTCCACGAGCGATTTCTCGACATGGTGGCGGCCGCGCACCGTTCGGCGATGTGGGCATGAGTGCCGACGTTCTAGGGCGGAGCCGGGCTGTGCCCGGCGGGAGCCCAAGCCGCCGCGAGACATCTTTGATCAAATCTGCGGCTCGGGAACCGACGATAGGAGGGGGGCTAGGGGGATCCTGGGTTCCCCCAAAGGAAGGAGGGGGATCGCGGGGGAACCATGGGTTCCCACGCGCTTATGTCAGGGCATAGCAAGTGGTCCTCGATCAAGCACAAGAAGGGCGCGGCCGACAAGAAGCGAGGCGTGCTCTTCTCGAAGCTCTCCCGCGCGATCATCGTCGCGGCACGCGACGGCGGGCCCGATCCTTCCGCGAACCTCGCGCTCGCGAACGCGATCGAGAAGGCGAGGTCTTACTCGATGCCGAAGGACAACATCGACCGTGCGATCGCGCGCGGCTCCGGCGCGGACGCCGACGCGGCCGCCTACGAGACCGTGATCTACGAGGGGTACGGCCCTGAGGGCGTGGCGGTGCTCGTCGAGGCGCTGACCGACAACCGCAACCGCACGGCCGCCGACGTCCGCAGCGCGTTCGCCAAGCACGACGGCAACCTGGGCACGACCGGCGCGGTCGCGTGGCTGTTCGACCGGCGCGGACGCGTGCTCGTGCCTGCTGCGGGGGTGGACGAGGACGAGCTGACGCTTGCGGCCGCCGACGGCGGAGCCGAGGACGTCACGCGGGACGGAGACGTGTTCGAGGTCACCGCCGAGCCAGAGGCGCTCGTGAGCGTGCGCGAAGCGGTCGAGGCCGCGGGCTTCGCGATCGAGGACGCGGACGTGACGATGATCCCGAAGACGACGGTCGCGATCGACGACGAGTCGTCGGCGAAGAAGCTCGTCCGCCTGATCGAAGCGCTCGAGGACAATGACGACGTTCAGGACGTCTACGCGAACTTCGACATTCCTGAGCGAGTGCTCGAAGCAGCCGCGTCCTGACGTCTGTTACACCACTTTGCTCTTGGGCGGAGCCGAGCTTTGCTCGGGCGTAGCCCTCGTCGCGTCGTTCAGCGCGAAGCGTGAAGGAGGGTGCTCACGGGGGAACCATGGGTTCCCCCGTGCCAATTCGACATCCCCGAGCGCGTGCTCGAGGCTGCGGCGAGCTAGCTTCGGATGACGTTGCCGATGCCGGCGACGTAGCAGGCGCCGACCTGAGCTTGCGGCATGATTGCCCGCACGCGCAGCCGCGCTTTCACGGTGGCACGGAAGCGCGCCGACGTCACGACGAGCGGCGCAGCCCCGGACGTGGCCCTCAGGGTGACGCGCTTCACCGCCACCCAGCGGCGCAATGCGGGGCTATAG
>JALZOQ010000054.1 GCA_030913835.1 Actinomycetota bacterium
CTTCCCCGTCGCGCGCCTCGGCGCAGACCTCGAAGCCGCTCCGCTCGAGCAGGTCGCGCAGGTCTAGGCGGATGATCGTCTCGTCTTCCGCGATCAGAACACGCGTGGTCACGCCGGGAAGACGACCTCGGCGCGCGTCCCTCCGTCGCTGACAAGGTCGAAGCTGCCGCGGAGCTCGTCGCGGACGAGCGCGCGGACGATCGACAGGCCCGTCCCGGCCCCGGAGCCGTCCGGACCTGCGCCGTCGTCGGCGATGGCGAGCACGACCTCGCCGTTTCGGCGCGCGAGTTCGATCCGGACACGGTCGCCTCCGTGCTCGAGCGCGTTCTGCAGAAGCTCGGAGAAGACGAGGGCCAGGGCCGTCGCGCGGTTGCCGCCGAGCGAAACCGGCTCGAGCGCCGACTCGACGCTTTTGCCGGCCGCAAGGCCCTGGACGAGCATCGCCCGCAGCCGATCGACCAGCTCGCGTAGCTCCACCTCCTCGTCCCGCTGCTCGGTCAGCACTTCGTGGACGGCGGCGATCGCGAGGATGCGGTTGACCGAATCCTCCAGCGCCTTGCGCGCGTTCACGTCCGGCGCGCGCGCCTGCAGGCGCAGGAGCGAAGCGACGGTCTGCAGGTTGTTCTTGACGCGGTGGTGGATCTCCTGAGCGAGGACGCCGCGCATGACCGCGCGCCCGTGCTCGAGCGCGACAGCCGCGTGGTGGGCGATCGACCCCAGCAGAGCCCGATCCTCGTCGGTGAACGGCGTGTCGCGGTCGCAGACGAGCTCACCGATCTGGCGGCGTTTCCAGCGCAGCGGCAGGCGGACCGCATGCTTGCCCGGGCGGCCCTCCGGCCACGCGATGTTCCCGTCCTCGAGCACGAGCGCCGCCCCGGTCGCCCCGACCGCCGCCATCGTCGTCTTCACAATCGCCTCGAGCGACTCCTCCAAGTAGAGCGACTCGGAGACCGCTTCCGAGATCCGCGCCAGCGCCTCCAGCTCGTGGACCCGCCGTTGCGTCTGCTCGAACAGCTTCGCGTGCTCGATCGACTGCGCGACCTGGTCGGCGATCGCGAGCAGCAGCTCGACCTCGTCCGACCTGAACTCGCGCGGCTGACGGGTGCGCACGTTCAGCGCGCCGGCCAGCTTCTCCCGGGCGAGGATCGGCACGGCCAGAATCGACTCGTACTCGTCCTCCGGCAGATTCGGGAAGGACTTGAAGCGCGGGTCGAGATCGGCGCCTTGCGCGATCATGATCGGAGCGCGCTCTGCAGCGGCGGTGCCTGTGATTCCCTCGCCCGGCCGCATGCGCGGGCGCCGGGTCAAGTCCTCGGCGCGCGTCCCGTGGGTCGCACGGAGGACGAGCTCGTCGCCACGCTCGTCGTAGAGGTAGACGAAGCAGGCGTCCGCGCCGAGCGCGTCGGCGACCTTGGTCGCGACGAGATGCAGCACCTCTTCGAGGTCGAGCGTCGAGTTGACCGCGGCAATCGTCTCCGTCAGAAGCCGGAGGTGCCGCTCGGGTGCGTCCACGCTCCGATTGTAGGGAGCGAGCGGTAGTGGGTCGGTTAGGAAAAGCTCGGGTTTTGTTATGACCTACGCCGCTCGCGGTCCTCATACCACGCCCACCCGAGAAACGCGGCTATGGCGATCGGAACCCCGAAGGGGAGCAGAAGGTGGTAGACGGCGTGAGACATTGGAACGATTGTCTCAAGTCGCTCTGCGTCTATCAAGGGCTTGGAGGCCGCGTCGGCGGTAGTGGGTCAGTTTGGGGCGCAATGGGCCGTGCTACTCTGTCTCGGTCGACGTTAGGGGCCTCGGTGACGTGGGGTATCCAACCCAAAGCGCCGTCCGACATTCTCGGGTCGTCTAATTGGTAGGACACGTTCCTGTCACGTTCGAGATGCCGGTTCGAGTCCGGTCCCGAGAGTGCCTATGTCTCACCCTTATTGAGGTTTGCCGTCCGACGCGATTGCCGATACTCTGTCCACTGACAGGAACGTGTTCTTTGGGGAGCCCGCGCAAGCGGGTTCCTCTCTTTTTGGGGCTAGACGTGCGTTGCGGTAGGGTGTAGCGATGCCTGACCGCTCTCGCAAGCGTCCCACGGACGTGAACGAACTCGCCCGTCAAATCGTGGACGAGGCGACCGGCAGTTCCGACCCGTTCGATCCCGACGCTGGGAAGAACCCTGCCGCCGTCGAGCTTGGACGGCGCGGTGGGCTCGTGGGAGGACGGCGAAGGGCCGAGAAGCTGTCCGCAGCTGAACGCAGCGAGAGCGCCCGCAAAGCCGCCCAAGCGCGCTGGAAGCGGCCTGCGGAATAATCGGCCGGAATATTTCCGCTCATACTTGACAGCCTCGGCTGCCATCCCTATCCTGATTGGCGGATGCCCGGTTCGGTGATCTCCCAAGAGCGCGCCGCAGCGATTCTCGAGCCGTACTTGGATGCGATCGGTGGGTGCCTCTGGCGCGCATGGGACAGCTGGAAGGAAACCGGGTTGCCGGTGACTGTCGGCGCTCGGTCGCGCGCAAGTCTCGTCTACGACTATGCCGCCGACGAAGCACGGCAGACACTTCCCGGCATCGAAGGTTTGCGAGTTACCGAGGTCCGCCGATTCATCCTCGTTTGCGTCGAGGACAAGCTGCTGCTCCGGTACAAAAAGTTCCGCGGCAACCTCCGCACGAGCGGCATTCCGACGCACCAGCAGCTTGCGTTCGCGAACCAGCAGTTGACGATTCCAGGGATGCCGGACGTCACGAAGCTCGTCGCGGGTTATCTGCTCGATCCGTTCCAGGAACAAATCGCGCGTGTCGCGATCACCTGTTCCATCGGCAAGAGGCTCATTTGGCACTTGGACATTCCTCGGCCTGAGTCCGGTACCGGCGTCGTAGCGACGTTGCAGCCGCAGCCGACGGCGCCGCGCGAGACTGCGGTGCGTTCGACGCGGACCCAAAAGCCGGACGAGCGCGAACAGAGTTCCTAAATGGCCGGCGTCAACCCGGCAATGGTCACGCTGGCCCGTGAGGCTCGCTCCATGACGCAAACGGCTCTTGCGGAAGCTGCGGGCGTGTCCCAGGGGTTCATTTCCAAGGTCGAGAACGGCGTTGTCGAGCTGACACCGGAAGCCTTGGAGCCGATCTCGGACGCGCTTGGGTTTCCCTCGACGTTGTTCATGCAGGCAGACCGAATCGCGGGCACGGCCTGTCTGCATCATCGGAAGCGCCAGAGCATGCCAATCCTTCGCCTGCGCGCGATCCACGCGCAGATCAATCTCACGCGGATGCAAACCACGCGACTGCTGAACGGTGTGGAGATTGACCCGCCGTTTGAGTTCCCCCGTATGGACGTGGACCTGTACGACTCGGTTGAGGAAATCGCGCAGCTCGCTCGTGCGCATTGGCAGGTACCGCTTGGCCCGCTGAACAGTCTGATTGGCACCATCGAAGCGGCAGGCGGCATCGTGATCCGCACGTCCTTCGATACGGACAAGCTCGACGCGATCAGCCAATGGACGCCTGGGGAGCACCCATTCTTCTTCGTGAATGAGTCGATCCCCGGCGACCGGCTCCGGTGGACCTTGGCCCACGAGCTCGGTCACATCATCATGCACGGCGTTCCGTCGCCTCAGCAGGAAGCCGAGGCTGACCGCTTCGCTGCCGAGTTTTTGATGCCCGCTCGTGAGATTCGTCCCGAGCTTGCGAACTTGGCGATGCCAAAGCTGACGACATTGAAGCAACGCTGGAAGGTGTCGATGGCGGCATTGATTCGGCGGGCGACCGACCTTGGGCAGATCAGCGCACGGCAGCAGCGGTCGTTCTTTATGCGATTCAGCCAGCTTGGCTATCGCAAGAACGAGCCGTTTTCGATCCCACAGGAGCAACCCTCGCTCGTGAAGAAGGTGCTCGAAATCCACCGATCCGAGCACGGCTACAGCATTTCCGAAATGAGTCAGGCGGCTCTGTTGTTCGAGGACGAGTTTCGGGATCGGTTCCTTGCTGACGAGGCACAAGTGCGGCTCCGCCTCGTGACCTGAACTCTTGACTATGCCTGACCGCTCAGGCATAATGGTCAGTATGAATAGATTGTCTACCGAGAAGCGCCGCGCCGTGATCGCCTGCCTCGTTGAAGGCAACTCGATCCGCGCCACCTGCCGCATGACCGGCGTTGCCAAAAACACAGTGGTGAAGCTCCTGGTCGACATGGGGACGGTCTGCTCGATCCACATGGACGCCGACCTGCGCGACCTCCCCTGCCAGCGCGTCCAGGTCGATGAAATTTGGTCGTTCGTCTACTCCAAGAACAAGAACGTTCCGATGGACAAGAAGGGCGAGTACGGCTACGGCGACGTGTGGACGTGGACGGCGCTCGACTCGGACACCAAGCTCGTCGTGAGCTTCCGCGTCGGCCCCCGCGACATGCAAGAGGCACGGCTGCTCATGGAGGACATCGCCAAGCGCATGCGGCACCGCATCCAGCTCACCACGGACGGCTACTCGCCGTACCTGACCGCCGTCGAAGGAGCCTTCCAAGGTGAGGTGGACTTCGCGCAGCTCGTCAAGCTCTACGGAAGCACCGGCGGTGGCAGCAGCGGAAGCGGCAAGTATTCCCCCGCCGTCTGCATCGGCGCGATCCCCGAGCCAATCACCGGCAACCCCGATCCAGACCACATCAGCACGTCGCACGTCGAGCGCCTCAACCTCACGACGCGCATGAGCGTCCGGCGCTTCACGCGGCTCACCAATGCCTTCTCCAAGAAGGTCGAGAACCACGCCGCCGCCGTGGCGCTCCATTTTGGGTTCTACAACTACTGCCGCCCGCACATGAGCCTCGGAAGCAAGACGACCCCGGCTATGGCTGCGGGCGTCACCGATCATGTTTGGTCCCTCGATGAGCTGATCGGGCTGCTAGAGGCAGCGGAGTCCACGCCGACGCGGCGCGGGTCGTATCGCAAGACGCGCGAGCGCCGGGCGGCGGATTCAAAGTGACCCACTGCCCGCGTCGGCGGTTAACAATTTTCTTACGGCGAGAAGGGTTTCCCTTTGCATTCGGGGAATAAGTTCTTCGTCAGATGAGCGCAGTCGCCCTCGACCTCCGCAGAACCGCCGGTTTCATCGTGGCGGACAAGCGTGGCCGCGTGGTCGGCAAGGTCGAAGGACCGATGTACGGAACCGCTCCCGACGTCCCTGACGCGCTCTCGGTGCGTGCGGGATTCCTGTCGCGCCACCGCCGCCTCGTGCCGGCAAGCGCGATCGAGCAGATCGACGGCGCCAGCGGCGTCATCGGCCTGCGGGTCGACCGCGAGTCGATCCGGCGTTTTCTCTAAGAAGCCAGGAGCGCATACCGGAGGGGCCGGGACGCGCCTCCTGGCGCGGACCCGTCCAGGACATGTCCGGGGTCAGACCCCTGACAGCGCTGGAGCGAACGTGTCCGCCGGCGCCTTGAGAATCGCCTGGAACGAGCTCGTCCGCTGAGAGCCGACGTCGGTTCGCGGAGCCGGGCTTCGCCCGGCGGGAGCCAGGCCGGTGCCGGAACGCGAGAATCGTGAAGAAGGGGGCTCACGGGGGAAACATGGTTTCCCCCGTGCTCTAACGACCACGAGCTGCCCACAGAGCAGCTCGCGATCGGCCGTCAGACGAGCCCGCTTACCGACGCCTCGGCAGACGGGCTCGCCAGCGATTCTCTCGCAGTAGCGCTGCGAGTACAAGCGGCAACTGACGCCACCCTCTAGGGCGCGGTCCGAGGTACGCCGTCAATCCCTCCTCCGTTGAAACAAGCCAGAACTGATCTGAATTGGGACTTGGTTCGTCCCAGGACGAGGAGGTGCGTATCGCCTCTTCCGCCACCGGGGACTCGAGAACGATCGACTCTTGCCCGGGCCTTTCGGTCCGGATTTGCACGAAACCGCGTTTCAAGAAATCCCCCACGGCCGAGGTGGCACGCGACTCCACCTCGGCATCGGTCACATCCGGGAGCAACTCACCCTTCACGATCCCAAAGACTTCCCAAAGCCCGTAGTCGTCGTCGGCCAGATCGGCCATGATCGCGCGCTGGATCTCGTCGAGTGGCTCTCTGCCGATCATCTTCGAGCCGGATCAGAGTACGGGCAGGTAACGCTCCATCTCCCACTCCGAGAGCTGGACGCGATACTCGTCCCATTCCTTCCGCTTCAGCTCGACATAGCGGTCGAAGATGTGAGGACCGAGCGCCTTCCGGGCGACCTCGGATCCCGCGAGCTCGTCGATCGCCTCGCCGAGCGTCTCCGGTAGCGCGATGATGCCGCGCTCCTTCCGCTGCTCGGCGGTCAGGTGGTACAGGTTGGTCTCCATCGGCTCCGGCAGCTCGTAGCCGCGCTCGACCCCCTCGAGCCCGGAATGGAGCAGCGCCGCGAAGGTCAGGTACGGGTTGCACGCCGGATCGGGACAGCGGATCTCCGCGCGCGTCGCCTGCTCAGAGCCGGGCTTGTAGAGCGGGATGCGGATCAGGGCAGAGCGGTTCCGCTGCGACCAGGCGACGTAGACCGGCGCCTCGTAGCCGGGCACGAGCCGCTTGTACGAGTTGACCCACTGGGCGAAGATCGCGCAGATCTCCCGCGCGTGCCGCAGCTGCCCGGCGATGAAGGCCTTGCCCGTGTCGGAGAGGTGCCACTTGTCGTCGCCGTCGAAGAACGAGTTCCGGCCGTCCTTGAAGAGCGACATGTGCGTGTGCATCCCCGAGCCGTTCTCGCCGAAGATCGGCTTCGGCATGAACGTCGCGTAGGCGCCGTTCTTCGCCGCGATCTCCTTCACGATCAGTCGGTAGGTGATCGTGTGGTCGGCCATCTCGAGCGCCGGCGCATAGCGCACGTCGATCTCGTGCTGCGACGGGCCGACCTCGTGGTGCGCGTACTCGACGGGGATGCCCATCGACTCGAGCGCGTGGATCGTCTCCTGTCGGAGCTCGGTCGCCGCGTCGAGGGTCGTCATGGCGAAGTAGCCGCCCTCGTCGAGCGTTTCGCAGCCCTTGTTGTCCTTGAAGAGGAAGTACTCGAGCTCCGGTCCGACGTTGAAGGTGTCGAAGCCCATGGAGGTCATCCGCTCGAGCGCTTTCCGGAGCACGTGGCGCGGGTCGCCCTCGTACGGCTCGCCGTCGGGCGTGACGACGTCGCAGATCATCCGCCCGACCTTGGTCTCGCCCTCCTTCCACGGCATCAGCTGGAACGTGTCCGGATCGGGGATCGCGACCATGTCCGACTCCTCGATCGCGTTGAAGCCCGTGATCGACGAGCCGTCGAAGCCCATCCCGTCGTCGAGCGCGTCCGACATCTCGCTCGGCGTGATCGCGAACGACTTGAGGTGCCCCTCGATGTCGGTGAACCAGAGGAGAACGAACTCGACGCCCTCGCCTTCGATCCTGTTCAGAACCTCGCGCCGAGTCTCCTCGCTCGACGTCGCCCGCTTCCTGCTCTCGACCTGCGCCATGAAAACTCCTCCTCGAAATGCAAAAAGCCCCAGGCGCACCGGCGCCTGAGGCGTCGTCGCCTCGAATGACCGCGCGAGTCTACCTCGTTTGCATTCGGTTGATGATCGAGCGTGTCGACCGGTCGTTTCAGACGGTCACGCGGGCCAAGCC
>JALZOQ010000064.1 GCA_030913835.1 Actinomycetota bacterium
CCGCGGCCACGATCGACCGCGAGCCCCAGCGTGCCACCCGCCGGGGCATCGCGACCCGGCGATCGACGGCCGCCACCACCGCACCGACCACGGCGAGCAACACCGCCGTCGCGAGCACAGCCGTCCGCGCGCTCGAAACGGCGTTGCGGACGCCCTCCTCCTGCTCGAGCGCGGAAAAGACGTGGAGCAGCCTGCCCGAGCAGACCGCGGCCGCCGCGCCGGCTGCTGCGAGGACGAGCAGTCCTCTCGCCCGGTCGGGCACCAACGCGATGTAGGCGAGGAGCACGACCGGCAAGGCGATCACCGAGGCGCGCGACTGCGTCAGGAGCGCAAGCTCGAGCAGCACGCCGCAGTTGGCAAGCATCAACGCGCGCACGACGACGGGTAGCTCACGCCTCGCAGCGAGGAACAGCGCGGGCGTCAACGCGGCCAGGAAGAGAGCGCAATTCGCGTTCTGATACTCCGAGGGCGAGGAGAAGCGCCCGAGTTGGAAGTACATGGTGGGGTCATTCGCCCGCGCCGCCAATACGAGCACGGTCGTGCCGATCGCACCAACCGCCAGCGAGTACGCGCCCATCAGCACCGCGACCGTTAGTGGGCGCCAGGGCACGAGCACGAAGAACGCGTACACGACGAGGTACAGCAGGGTGCGATTGGCGCCGTCCCAGGCGTCGCCCTTCACTTCCGCCCACGTGATCGCGAGGAAGCTCCACGCCGTGAACGCGCCGAAGAGCCCGACCGAAGCCGCGACGAGCCGCGAGGGGCGGTC
Source organism: Actinomycetota bacterium (assembly GCA_030913835.1). Classification (GTDB taxonomy): domain Bacteria; phylum Actinomycetota; class Thermoleophilia; order Gaiellales; family Gaiellaceae; genus UBA5186. Next base: position 770 of record JALZOQ010000064.1, read on the forward strand.
GAGCGGAATCCCGGCGAGCGTGACGGCCGCCAGGATCACGAGGAAGAAAGTCCCCGGATACCAGGCCGTCGGCGCGTATCCGGCCTCCGCGACCGCCCACGCGACGAAGACCGCGAAAGCCAGCAAGCCGGGGAGGAGCAGTGGGTCGCCAAACGTGGCGCGGGCCGTTCTCCTGGCGGCGGCAACTTCCGTAGACAATCGGCGTCCTCTACCTAGAATGCGTTTACGACTGAGGCGTCCGGGGCATGTTCAACCCGGCGCCGTCGGTCGGCGGCGAGGTGTCGGGCGCGGCTTCGAGGGGCCGCAGGCGGGGGAAAAGGAAATGTGCGGCGATAGGGCGTTGCGGCTGTGAGCACGTTTAGCTCATCCACTGGCGAAGCGACTGTAGAGGTCGCGGCGCGGCCGGAGCTCGCTTACAGCGCGCCGGCGGTCGAAGCGCAGCCCATTCCGCGCCGAAAGAGCTGGCGCGTCCGCCTCCTGCTCGTTCATTCGGACATCTTCGCGCTGCTCCTCTCCTTCTTCGTCGCCGAGCGGCTGTTCACCCCGGTCTTCGACGCATCTGGGGGAATTTCCCTGCGGGGCGCGGTCTTCCTCCTGACGCTGCCCGGCTGGATCGCGGGCCTGAAGCTGCTCGGGCTCTACGACCGCGACGACGAGCTCATCCATCACTCGACGCTGGACGAGATCCCCCGTCTGTTCCAGCTCGCCACGATGGGGGTCTGGGGCTACGTCGCGATCGCGTGGAGCCTGGGCGTCGACGACGCACCGTTCGGGACGGTCCTGACGTTCTGGGCGCTGCTCGCCCTTCTCCTGCCGGTGATGCGGGTGCTCATCCGCGCGCACGCCCACGCCCAGCCCGACTTTCCCCAGAACACGGTGATCGTCGGGGCCGGCTCCGTCGGCCAACTGCTCGCTCGCAAGCTGCTCAAGCATCCCGAGTACCACGTGAACCTGCTCGGTTTCGTCGACGACCAGCCGAGGGAGCGCCGGGAGGATCTCGAGAGCCTGAACCTCCTGGGAGCGCCCGACGACCTGGCCGACCTCGTCGGTCGTCTCGACGTCGAGCGCGTGATCATCGCGTTCTCGAACGAGTCGACCGAGCGCACGATGGCGTTGATCCGAGCGCTGAAGGACCACCCCGTCCGGATCGACATCGTGCCGCGCCTCTTCGACATCATCCCGCCGCGCCTGACGAGTCATACCGTCGAGGGCATTCCCCTGCTCACGCTGCCTCAGCTTCGCCTCTCACCGTGGCGGCGGTTCCTCAAGCGGAGCCTCGACCTCAGCGTGGCCACCATGGCGATGATCTTCCTGGCACCGGTGTTCGCGATCGCGGCACTGCTGATCAAGCTCGATTCTCGCGGGCCCGTCTTCTTCCGCCAGCTCAGGATGGGCGGAGGCGAGCAGCCGTTCCACCTGCTCAAGTTCCGCACGATGGTCGTCGACGCGGAGACGCGCAAGCCGGAGCTCGTGCACCTGAACAAGCATGCGCAGCCGGGCGGGGATCCGCGCATGTTCAAGATTCGCAGCGATCCACGCGTGACCCGCGTCGGCCGTGTCCTTCGCCGCTACTCGCTCGACGAGCTGCCGCAGCTCCTGAACGTGCTCAGGGGCGAGATGAGCCTGATCGGGCCGCGGCCGCTGATCCTCGAGGAAGATCGCTTCGTCGAAGACTGGGGACGGCGACGCCTCGCCTTGAAGCCCGGCATGACCGGCCTCTGGCAAGTACTGGGGCGCAGCGCGATTCCCTTCGAGGAGATGGTGAAGCTCGACTATCTCTACGTGACGACGTGGTCGCTCGTCGGTGACCTGCGCCTGCTCCTGCAGACCGTCCCGGTCATCTTCCGGGGCGAGCGCGACGGCGCGAATTAGTAGGAGGGCGAAACCAAGCCCTCCTAGGCGAGCAGCAGCCGCCGAGGCGCGAGCTCGGTGAGCTCCCGCCGCCGCTCCACGCCACAGCGGCTCTCGATCAGCGCGGCCACCGAGGCGAGCTGCGGACTCGTGGCGGAAGCGCGGTGCGCGTCGCTCGCGACGAGGTCGGCGACGCCGTTCTCAACGAGGCCCCAGGCCGCGGTCCAGACGTCGTTGCCCCACCGGCCCGAGAGGCTGGGCGCGACGACCTGGACGAGAGCGCCCGCCGCCTTCGCCTCGTCGAGCAC
>JALZOQ010000065.1 GCA_030913835.1 Actinomycetota bacterium
CGCTCGAGGAGCTCGCGTCGGATCGCGACGCAGGCAGCGATCAGCATGCCGACGTCCGTGGGCTCCGTCGCGTTCAGGCAGACGTCGTAGCTTTCGCCGAGGCCGTTCGCGAGCGCCCGAGGCAGCACGCGCCGCGCGCGGTTCGCGAGCAGCGTCGAGAAGGAGCCGAGCGGGTGGGCGCTGACCTGGATCCGGCCGTCGTCCTCGCGCAGCCGCGGCCCGACGAGCCCCGCGTCCGCGTGCTCGTCGAGGTACTCCACGAGCTCCGCAACCGTCTCGGCGGGCACGACGCAATCCGGGTTCACGAGCAGCACGATGTCGCCCTCCGCGCGTTCGAGGCCCTGGTTCACCGCGGCCGGGAAGCCGCGGTTGTCCTCGTTCGCGATCAACTCGACGTCCGGCAGCCGCTCGCGGACAAGGGCGGCGGTTCCGTCGCCGGCGGCGTTGTCCACGACGACCACGCGTGCGCCGGCTTCGAGCAGCGGCGCGACGCAGGCCTCGATCGCGTCCGCCGAGTTGTACGTGACGATGATCGCGTCGACGCGGCTCACGCCGGGAAGTCTGCTAGCCGAGGGTGACGGCGGGGAGCGCCTGCGGCGCGGAAGCCCCACGGCTGAGCGCGTAAGCCTCGAGCGTGCGCTGCGTGACGCTGTCCCAGCCGCACATCCCGGAGATCTTCCGCCGCGCGGCCGAGCCGAGCCGCGCGCGAAGCTCAGGATCGTCGAGCAGCCGCTGGATCGCCGCGCGCAGAGCCTCGACGTCACCGGGTGCGACGAGCAGACCGGTGCGCTCGTCGTCGACGAGGCCGCGGAGACCGCCGACCGCGCTCGCGACGACGGGCTTCCCGTGGGCCATGGCCTCGGCGCAGACGACACCGAAGCCTTCGCTGATCGACGGGCAGACGACGACAGCCGCGCGGGCGAAGCGCTCGTGCAGCTCGTTGCGGGAGATGAACCCGAGTGCGTTGGGAACGAGCGAGCGCAGCGGCCCGTCGCCCGAGACGACGAGGTTCATCCCCTCGGTGGCCGCGACGAGCTCGGCGATCCCCTTCTCCGGTGAGAGTCGACCCGTGTAGAAGACCTCGAGCGGCTCGGCTTCCCGGCCGGCCTGCGGGGGGATCGCGATGCCGTTCGGGATCACGACGTTCGGCACGCCGCAGGCGGCGACCGACTCGCCGAGCGCAGTCGAGACGCAGATCACAGCCCGCGCGCGCCCGAGCACGAAGCGGACGAGCCGCGGGAAACGCTGGGTCAGCTTGAAGTCGTCGAGCAGGCCGCCGGAGATCGTCCCGTGAATCGTGACGGCGAACGGCTTGCGCGTGGCGAGCCGGGCCACGATGGCGCCGGCGAGCCAGTGGACGTGGACGAGGTCGGCGTCGCGTGCCGCGCGGCGAAGGGCGCGGATCATCGAGACGGCGAGGAGCGGCGCGAGCCAGGGGCGGCGCTTGACGGCGCGGACGATCCCGCCGCCGTCGAAGGAGAGGCCGAACGTGCGGTAAACGCCGGGCGACACGACCGCCACGTCGAGCCCGCGCGCGCGCAGGCAGTCGACCGCGTCGGAGACGAAGCGGCCGGCGAAGTCGTCGGCGTGGCGTGGGTACGACGTCGTGAAGACGGCGACCTTGAACGGCCTGCCGGGCGGAACGAGCGCGAGGTCGTTCGCGCGGGTTTCCTGCCCCGCAGTGCGATCGAGCTCCACCGCCGCGCTCACGCCGTACTTATCGGCTTGGTGCAGCCGGTTCTTGAGCCTGCTCAGTAGCATCGAGCGGCGTGAAGGTGCTGATCGTCTCGCTGTACTTCCCGCCCGCCGGAGGCGGAGGCGTCCAGCGGCCGCTGAAGTTCGCCACCCACCTCCCGACGCTCGGGATCGAAACGCACGTGCTCGCTCCCGACGACCCGAAGTGGATCCACGCCGATCCCGATCTGCAGCCGCCGACGAACGCCTGGATCCACCGCGCCCGCTACCTCGGGCCCAAGGGCCGCCGGCCCGCGGAAGAACTGCACGGACGCCGCGGGCTAGACCGCGTCGCCAGGCAGGCGCGGCTTGCCGGCCGCCGCTTCCTGCTCCCGGACGAGAACGTGAGCTGGAACCTGACCGCGATCCCCGCCGCGGTGCGGATCGTCCGCAAGGAAGGCATCGACGTCGTACTGACAACCTCTCCGCCCAGCTCCGTGCACCTGATCGGCGCGGCGGCGAAGCGCGCGACGGGCGTGCGCTGGGTCGCCGATCTCCGGGACTCAATCGTTGCCCACCCTCATCGCCGCGCCGAGCGGCTGGCCGTGCGAACGAAGGAACGCAGCGAAGCGACGGTCGCCCGGCTCGTCGCGCGGAACGCCGACGCCGTCGTGGCCGTCTCGGAGGCGATCGCCGAGGAGACGCGCGGTCTCGGGCCGAAGGGTCCGGTCGTGACGATCGCGAACGGCAGCGACTTCGACGACTTCGCCGGGTTGCCGTACACACGCGGCGAGCGCTTTCGCATCACACACACCGGCAGCTTCTTCGGCAAGCGTGATCCGCGCCCGTTCCTGACCGCGCTGGCCGAGTCGGGCCTGGACGTCACCGCGCGCTTCGTCGGCGACTTCCGCACCGCCGATCGCGAGTGGGCGGAGCAACTCGGGCTCGGCGACCGCCTCGAGCTGCACCCTTACGTCCCGCGGCGCCGCTCGCTCGAGCTGCAGCGCGACTCCGAAGCGCTGCTGCTCCTGATTCCCGATGCGGGCGGGCGCGGAAAGGGAGTCCTGTCGGGGAAGGTGTTCGAATACCTCGCGGCGGAGCGGCCGATCCTCGCTTCGGTGCCGCTCGACGGTGCGGCGGCGGAGTTGATCGAGGAGACCGGGGCCGGCGTGATTGCGCCACCGGACGATCCGGCCGCGATCGCCGAGGCGTTGCGCGGGCTGGTCGAACGCCACGAGGCGGGCGCGCTCGACGGGACGCCGCTCAGCGACGAGTGGCGCGACAAGCTCTCGCGCCGGGCGCGCGTCGAAGAGCTCGCCGAGCTGTTCGGGAGCCTGGCGTGACGGCCACGTCCCTTC
>JALZOQ010000110.1 GCA_030913835.1 Actinomycetota bacterium
CCGCAAGGTCGAGACCCCGCGCCGCCACGTCCGTGGCGACGAGCGTCTTCACCTTGCCGGTGTGGAAGCGCTCGAGCGCCCGCTCGCGCGCGCCCTGGGTCATGTCCCCGTGCAGCGCGGCCGCGCGTACGTCGCGGCGGTGGAGCTTCGAGACGAGGCGGTCGGCCCCGCGCTTGGTGCGAACGAAGACAAGTACGAGACCGCGCTCGGCCTCGAGCTCCGCGATCAGCGCGTCGACCTTTCCCTCGTGCGGGACCGAGACGAAGCGATGGTCGATCTCGCCGTTCTGGCGGCCGTTCGCGTGATCGGCCTCGAAGCGGGCCGGATCCTGCGTGTAGGCACGGGCGAGCTCGCCGACCTCGCCGTCGAGCGTGGCCGAGAAGAGCATGGTTTGCCGCTCACGCGGGACGCGGCGGACGATCTTGTCGACCTGGGGCTTGAAGCCCATGTCGAGCATCCTGTCGGCCTCGTCGAGGATCAGGACGCGGATTCGATCGAGTGAGACGCGCCGGCGCTCGACAAGATCCTGCAGGCGGCCGGGTGTCGCGACGAGGATGTGTGCGCCCTCGACGCGTTTGGCCTGGCTCGCGAGCGGCGCGCCACCGTAGGCAGCGGCGACCCGGAGGCCCTTCCGCCTCGCAATCGACCCGATCGCCTCGGCGACCTGGGCCGCGAGCTCGCGGGTCGGCACGAGGATCAGCACGGCGGGAGCGCCGTCCTGAGGTGAGATGTGCTCGACGATCGGCACGCCGAAAGCAAGCGTCTTGCCGGATCCGGTCGGCGACTTCGCGAGCACGTCCGACCCGCTGAGAGCGGCGGGGACGACGAGCGCCTGGATCGGAAACGGCTGGTTGATGCCGTCGGCGGCCAGCGCTTCGACGGTGTTCGCGCTCACGCCGAGCGCGGCAAATGACTGTTCTGGCAAGTTCGACTCCTTTTGGGGTTCGAGACTGACCGCTCGAAACTCACCAAAGGAGGAACGAGAAGCTGATCTCACGGGACGACCCTGTGTCGTCCGTAATCACACGGTAGCTGAAGTATCGGCTTCCAGGCCGAAATACCTGAGCTAGCGGTGTGCCTCGATGAACTCGAGGGCGCGGCGCCAGGCGTCCTCCGACGCGTCGGCGAACTCCTCCTGCTTGCGATCGAAGAAGCTGTGCGGCGCGCCGTCGTACGTCACGAGCTCGTGCTCGATGCCGGCCGCGGCGAGCGCCTGCTCGAACGCAGCGTTGTGCTCCGCGGTGATGTTCTGGTCGTCGCCGGCCTGGAGCGCGAGGATCGGCGCCTCGATCTCCGACGCGCGCTGCGTCGGCCCAGGAGCGCCGTTTCGCTCCCCCGGCATCCCGTAGAAGCCGACCGCGCCCGCGAGCCCGTGCCCGCCTGCGGCCGCGAGCCACGAGTTCCGGCCGCCGTAGCAGAACCCGACCGTGAAGACCGAGCGCGCGCCACGCTCGCGGAGGTATGCGACCGCGGCGCCGACGTCCGCCTGAATGCCCTCCGGGGTCGTCTGCGCGACGTGCTCCATGTACTCGAAGTCGTCGTCACGCCCGCCGACGCCTGCGGTGCGGCCGAAATAGTCGATCGCGACGGCCTCGTAGCCGCGCTCGGCGAACCGGAGCGCCAGCTCCTCGTAGAAGCTGTAGAGCCCGCGGACGTCCGGGAGGAGCACGATGCCGACGTCGCTCGATTCATCCGGCTCAGCGCCGAAGGCGGCGAATTGATTGCCGTCGGCAGCCTCTAGCGTCAGATCGTCGTGCGAGACCGCCGCGCCCGAGAGGACGGCGATGGGCGGCTCGGAGTCGCGCTCGAAGCACATCGCGCGACCATATCGCGGCGCGCCGGCCGCGCTCAGTCCGGGCGCTCTGGGTAGCGCGCCAGCCCGTCGTCGGGCAGCGGCTCCCAAGGGGCTGCGTAGGCGACGAACTGCCGGTACGTCGGCCTGATGCCCGGATCCGAGTCGAAGACGCCGAGTCGGACGCTCATCACCTCCGGGTCGTCCGGGCTCTTGCTCCAGAGCGCCGAGCCGCAGGTCGAGCAGAACAGCTTGAGGAAGCCCCCGCCGCCGGGGTCGTAGGCGCGGATCAGCTCGTCTCCGGAGGTGACCCGGAGCGAGCCGGGCACGACGCGCGCCTGCACCGACGCCGCCGTTCCCGTCCGCCGCTGGCAGCGCGTGCAATGGCAGTAACCCGCGGTGACGGGAGGCTCGGTCAGCTCGAAGCGGACGCCGCCACAGAGGCAGCCGCCGGTGAGATCCGCAGCCATGGCGTGAGCGTACTTGTCTCCCGACGCCGTGGGAGGGAGCCGGGACCGACTCCCTCCGCGGTGACGTACAGGCTTTGTTTTGGGGCGCGATCGAGACGATGCTTCCGTCCGACGCATCGACGCTGACCTCGCGGCTGCCGACGTCGACGACGTAGACCACCCGGGCTCCCGACTGCTCGAGGTCGGTCTGGCCGAGCGACCGGACGCGGCCCGCTGCGCGGCGGTGTTGGCCTGCGCGAGCGAGATCTTCGTCGATCGCGCGCGCACACTCGGGTTACGCGCAGGCCGAACGAGGCCGGGTGGAGGCGCAGACGTCTGGATCTCGCTTCCGGCCGGCTGAGGTGTCGCCAAGCCCTCTTACACGAGGGAGGCGACGCTGGCAGGCACGTCGTCCGACGAGCCCTCGGCCTGCACGGTCGCCGTAGCGACCTGGTCCTTGCCGCTGCGCTTCGCCTGGTAAAGCGCCGCGTCCGCGGCAGCCACGAGCGCCTCGGCGTTCGCGTATGTCGGGAACTCCGCGATGCCGAAGCTCGCGGTGACCATCGCGACCTCGCCGGTCGGCGCCGGAACCTCTACGGCTGCGACGGCCCGACGGATGCGCTCGGCGGTCCGCTTCGCGTCGGCGAGTGACGAGCCTGGGAGGATGACCGCGAACTCCTCGCCGCCGAAGCGCGCCGAGAAATCGAGCTCGCGAACCGAGCCGGCGATCGCGCGCGCGACAGCTCGGATGACGTTGTCGCCGGCCTGGTGGCCGAAGCCGTCGTTGATCTCCTTGAAGTTGTCGATGTCCGCGAGCACGAACGAGACGCTCGTGCCGTTGCGCAGGCCTCGTTCGAGCTCGTCGTCGAGCCGCTCATTGAGACCGCGGCGGTTCGCAAGGCCAGACAGCGCGTCGGTGCCGGCCTGACGGCTGAGCCGGGCGACGTCCCCTAGGACCCGCGCGACAGGACGTGCCAGCCGCATCGCGAGCAATGCCGCGAGTGCGAGCGTGAGCGCGGCGACCAGGAAGACGATGCGGCGGTAGCCCGCCGACTGCGCCTCGATCGCGGCAACGGGCTGCACCGCGACGACGGACGTGTTGGCGACTCCGAGTGGCGCCGACTCGGCGGCGAACTGCGTCGCGCCGAAGACCACGCGGCCGTTGCGAAGCCTCGCCTGGGCGCCCGCCGGGCCGCCGGCGATAACGCGGCCGTTCCGGACCAGCATCAGCGCGGCGTGGCTCGGCAAGGGCGTCGCCTTTCGGATCAGAGCGAGCACGTCCTTCCCAAGCGGGAGCGCGATCGTGACCCTCGCGAGCACGCGCATGCCGTCGGTGATCGTCGCCGTCGAGGCGATCCTAGGCGTCGGGGGGAGCGTGCCGTAGACCCGACCGTCGAGGACGACCCGCGCTTGCCGTGCGCGCGCAAGCCGTCGGAGCTCGGCCTCGTCACGCGTCACGACGGCGCGCTGGAGGGGGAGCGACGTCGCAAGCTGACTCGCCTGCACCCGGAGATTCGCGCGCAGGGCGTCGAACGCCGCGGCGCTCACGCGCGCGCCGCCGCGCAGCTCGGTTGTGTTCTGCTGCCACGTGCTGCGGCGTGCGTTGCGGTCGAGCGTGATGACAACGGCCCCGATCAGCGTGGCGGCAAGCAGGAAGACGAGGACGGCGTACCGGACGACCGGGGTCGCGCGCGCACGCAGGAGCTGCGCCTTCGGCGGGGCGAGGAGGGCCCCGGCAGGGCGAGTCTGGCCGACAGTCCGCAGTAGCTTCTCCATAGCGCCGTTTCCCGGAGGAAAACGTGGTTTCAACATCGGCTGAGGGCGACCGGCCCGTCTCCCCCGGCCGAGTGACCCGGTCTCGGGAGTCGTGGGTCTAAGCGGTTCGACAGCGACGCTAGCCCGGGACGTTGTTCTTGACCTTGAAGGTCTGCTGGGCCTGAGGCGCCGCCAGGTAGTTCGCGTTCCCCGCCTGGTTCGCGTTGATGGTGCAGTCGCCGCGACCGATGAAGCTGACCGTCGAGCCGGAGACCGTGCAGACGCCGGCGCTGCTCGGGTCGGCGGTGAAGGTGACGGCGAGGCCAGAGCTGGCCACGGCGGTGACGGTGTAGGGCGGATCGTTCCTGTCGACGCGCCCAGGGTCCGAGGTGAAGGTGATCGTCTGCGTCCCCTGCGCGACGGCGAACGACTGCTGCACCTGGGGCGCGGCCTGGTAGCTCGCGTTCCCCGCCTGGTTCGCGTCGACGGTGCAGGTTCCGACGCCGACGAACGAGACCGTCGTGCCCGACACGGTGCAGATGCCAGCGCTCGACTCAGCCGCGCTGAAGCTGACCGGGAGGCCGGAGCTCGCGGAGGCGGAGACGCCGTACGACGGGCCACCGACCCTCGCGCCGTTCGGGGCCGTGGAGGTGAACGTGATCGTCTGCGAGCTCGGCGCCGGCGCGGAGACGGTGAACGACTGCTGCACCTGAGGCGCCGGCTGGTAGCTCGCATTGCCGGCCTGATTGGCGTTCACGGTGCACGTGCCCGCGCCGACGAGCGCGACCGTGGCGCCGGAGACCGTGCACACACCCGCGCTGCTCGGCGCCGCGCTGAAGCTGACCGGCAGGCCCGAGCTCGCCGTGGCCGAGATCGTGTACGAGGGGCCGCCGACAACGGCGCCGCTCGGAGCCGTGGACGTGAAGGCGATCGTCTGGCCGCTCGCGGCGGGCGGGCTGACCGTGAAGGACTGCTGCACCTGCGGCGCCGGCTGGTAGCTCGCGTTCCCGGCCTGATCCGCCAGGACAGTGCACGCCCCCGCGCCGACGAAGGAGACACTCGAGCCCGATACGGTACAAACGCCCGCGCTGCCTGCAGAGGCGGTGAACGCCACCGGCAGACCCGAGCTCGCCGTCGCGGAGACGACGTAGCCGCCGCCGACCGCTGCCGGGACGGGCGCGTTCGAGGTGAACGTGATCGACTGGACGCTGGCGCCCGACGA
>JALZOQ010000127.1 GCA_030913835.1 Actinomycetota bacterium
GGCAGCGCGAGCGGATCGTTTCCGGCAGTGGGCCGAGCTCGTCAGCGACGAGAACGATGACCGCGTAGGGCGGCGGCTCCTCGAGGTCCTTGAGGAGCGCGTCGGCGGCGTCCTCGTTCATCGTCTCGGCGGAGAACAGGAGGTACACGCGCCGGTCGGCCTCGAAGGGCCGCATGTGCAGGTCGCGCCGGAGCGCGCGGATGTCGTCGATCCGGATCTGGTCGCCAACCGGCTCGAGGACGTACACATCGGGATGCGTCTTCCGCCCGACGCGCGCGGCGTCTCCCAACAGCTCGCCCGCGAACGCGAGCGCGGCGCGGCGCTTCCCGACGCCGGCTGGTCCGTGGAAGAGATAGGCGTGCGCCGGGCCCTCGGTCAGCGCGGAGCGCAGCAAGCGCTTCGCCTCGTCCTGCTCAGGCAAGCTCTCGAAGCCGTCCACGTACCTCCTCCGCGATCTCGTCGGGCGCGCGCGAGCCGTCGAGCGCGAGCACCCGCTTCGGGAACATCTCCACGAGCGAACGGTACGCGGAGTCGACCGCCAGGTGAAACTCGGCCGCCTCGCGTTCGATCCGATCGGAAGGCTCGCTGCGCCGGAGCGCCTCCTCCGGGTCGACCAGCACGACGAAGGTGACATCCGGGAGCAGCCCGCCCGTCGCCTGGAGGTTGAGCTCCAGCACGCGCTCGACGCCGAGCCCGCGCGCGATCCCCTGGTAGGCGAGCGAGGAGTCGATGTAGCGGTCGGAGACGACGTCCGAGCCCCGCTGGAGCGCAGGCGCGATCACGCGCTCGACCAACTCGGCGCGTGCAGCCGCGAAGAGCGCGCACTCGGCCCACGCGGACATGTCCGTCCCGCCCAGGACGAGCTTGCGGATCTCCTCGCCGACAGGCGTCCCGCCCGGTTCTCTGGTCGCGACGACCGACCGTCCTTCCGCGGCCAGCGACGCCCGCAAGAGCTCGGCCTGGGTCGTCTTGCCGGAGCCGTCGAGCCCTTCGAAGGTCACGAACACGGGTGCCGTAGTATGCGCCGTCTTGCGGGTGGTGGTCACAGGGGGAGCGGGCTTCATCGGCTCGCACGTCGCGGGCGCGCTGCTTGCCCGCGGGGACGAGGTGCACGTGCTCGACTCGCTCGTCACCGGCAAGCGCGAGAAGGTGCCGGAGGGAGCGTCGCTGCACGAGGCCGACATCCGCTCCGACGCCGGCCGCGTCTTCGACGAGGTGCGGCCCGAGATCTGCTTCCACCTCGCGGCGCAGGCAGACGTGAACACCTCCGTGGAGCAGCCGGACCTGGACGCCGAAGTGAACGTGCTCGGGACGCTCCGCGTGCTCGAAGCCGCTCGCGCATACGGAACGAAGCTCGTCTTCAGCTCCACCGGCGGCGCGATCTACGGCAACTGCGACCGGCCGGCTCCCGAGGACTACCCGCGCCGCCCCATCTCGCCCTACGGGATCTCCAAGCTCGCGGGAGAGGAGTACCTGTCCGGCTGGAACCGGCTGTTCGGGACGAAGCACGTGATGCTCCGGTTCGCGAACGTCTACGGGCCGCGCCAGGAGTCGACCCTCGAGGGCGGCGTCGTTTCGATCTTCCTCGAGCGGATGGCGACGGGCGAGCCGACGGTCGTCTTCGGCGACGGGAGTCAGGCGCGCGACTACGTGTACGTCACGGACGTCGTCGCCGCGGTCGTCGCCGCCTCCGCGCGTGAGGAAGGCGTCTTCAACGTCGGGACGGGCGTCGACACGAGCGTGCAGGAGCTGCACGACCTCTGCCGGCGCGTGAGCGGTGTCGACGCCGCGCCGCAATACGTCGAGCCGCGGCCCGGCGACATCCAGCGCAGCGTCGTCGACGCGACGCGCGCGCGCACCGAGCTCGGCTGGCGACCGGAGCACGACCTCGAGTCGGGGCTCCGCGAAACCTGGGCCTGGGTCAAGAGCTCCTCCTAGACGTCCAGGCCCGCCGTGTCCCGAACGCCCATCGGGGTCAGACCCCTGCCGTGTCCGCGGGCGCCACGTCCGGGGTCTGACCCCGAACGCTTGCGCCCGGGCAGGAGCGGCGGCGCCAGGCGCGAACTTGAGCGTCCGCCGTGGAGCACACCACCGCCCCCGCCTTCGACGCCGTTCGGCCCTGGCGCACCGCGACGCTCGTCGCG
>JALZOQ010000068.1 GCA_030913835.1 Actinomycetota bacterium
CCGAGGTGCGCCAGCTCTTCCTCGGCCTGCTCGGGCGTGAGGAGCCAGACGCCGGCGCGCTTCTTCGAGCCGGCCTCGGTGAGAACGAGCTGGGCGCCGCCCTGGAACTGAAGGCGGAAGGCCGGCGTCTTCGGACCCTTCTCGCCCGGCCTGAGGTAGCGGAGGCGGCCGGCGGTCATCAGGTGTACGAGGATGACGAGCTCTCCGTCCTCGGTGGGGAAGAGGAGTCGCTTCGCGCGGCGTTCGGCGCCGGCGAGTTTGCGCCCTTCAAGCGCGGAGAGCGGCGGGTCGAACGTCTTCAGCGTCGCGATGTGGGCAGGTCCGGCGCGTTCGATCGGGAACGCCGAGACGGGCCCGTCGAGTGCACGGCGCCACGCCTCGATCTCGGGTAGCTCGGGCACGCGTTCAAGGTACCGCGACTAGGAGGGTTTGACGGAACCTCGCTCGTCCCGACGGCACAGACGCGGTTGTGTCGAGCCCTCCTACTAGGCTCCGCCGTCGTGGAGCCGATCCTCGTCGAGGTTCGCAGGGGTGGCACGGTCGAGGCCGTGCATCGCGTGCACGCCGTGGCCGTCCGCGACGGCGAGATCGTCGAAGCTGCCGGCGATCCCGAGCTCCGGACCTTTCTCCGCTCGTCGGCGAAGCCGTTCCAAGCCCTGCCGCTCATCGCCGCGCGCGACGACCTCGACGACCGCGATCTCGCGATCGCCTCGGCGTCACACCTGGCCGACCCCGAGCAGCTGGCGGCGGTCCGTGCCCTCCTGGCCAAAGCTCCGGCGACCGAGGACGACCTCGAGTGCGGCCCGGACCCGACGTCGCTCGAGCACAACTGCTCCGGCAAGCACGCCGGCATGCTGGCGCTCTGCGCTGCACGCGGGTGGCCGAAGCAGGGCTACCGCCTGCCGGATCACCCTGTCCAGCAGGCCTGCCTCGACGTGGTAGCCGGCGCCGCCGAAGTCGACCGCGACAGCATCCCCACGGGCACGGACGGTTGCGGCGTCGTGGCTTTCGCGCTCACCCTGGAACGGATGGCGCACATGTTCGCCCGCCTTTCCCAGCTCGACCACGGCGCGCGCGTAGCCGCCGCGATGCGCGCATATCCTGAGCTGATCCGCGGGCCCGGCGCGCCCGACACGGAGCTGATGCGCACGCATTCCGGCTGGACGGCAAAGGGCGGGGCCGAGGGTCTCCTTTGCGCCGCCGGCCCCGACGGGCTCGGCCTTGCGCTGAAGGTGGAGGACGGAGGACACCGAGCCGTCGGCCCTGCGCTGGCGGCCTTCGCGGATCGACTCGGGGTCCCGCTGCGGCAGCTCGCCGTTGCCCCGGTAGAGAACAGCCGGGGTGAGCCCGTGGGCGATGTCCAGGTCGTGTCTGCAAAAACGTCGCAAAATCCGCCCAAAACGATGGCGGACTTGTAGTAATGTCCCGCACCTGTTGAGTGGTGAGCCGGGGGACACCACCGGCTCCGTGTGTGTCGTACAGGTAGTGCCGGCCCGTCCACCCACGCGAGAAAGCCGAGGTCCATGCTCACCGTTGACATCGCCCTCCCCGACGTCGAGGAACTCCACAAGCTCGTCCAGGACGGACAGGAGAAAGGGTTCCTCACCTACGACGAGATCGCGAACTCGCTCGAGGAGGTGGAGCTGAGCAAGGAGCAGATCGAAGACTTCTATACGTATCTGATCGACCACTCGATCGAGCTCATGGAGGGCGAGCAGCACAAGCATCCCCCGCACGAGCAGCCGGCGCTCGCTGAGGAGGAGAAGGTCCCGAAGCTCGATCTGACCGTCGAGCCGTCGCTCGACTCGCTGCGTCTCTACCTGCGCGAGATCGGGAAGGTGAATCTGCTCACAGCCGACCAGGAGGTCTACCTCGCGAAGAAGATCGAGCGTGGGGACATGTTCGCGAAGACCCAGATGATCGAGGCGAATCTGCGCCTCGTCGTGTCGATCGCGAAGTCGTATCTCGGGCGCGGCCTGAGCTTCCTCGATCTGATCCAAGAGGGCTCGCTCGGCCTGATCCGCGCCGTCGAGAAGTTCGACTACCGCAAGGGCTACAAGTTCTCCACGTACGCGACCTGGTGGATCCGCCAGGCCGTCACGCGCGCGATCGCGGACAAGGCGCGCACGATCCGCATCCCGGTGCACATGGTCGAGAAGCTGAACAAGGTCGTGCACATCGAGCGGCAGCTCGTCCAGCGCCTCGGGCGCGAGCCGAGGCCGGAGGAGATCGCGGACGAGCTCGAGATGACGACCGATGAGGTGCGCGAGATCCTGCGCATGGCCCAACTGCCCGTCTCGCTCGAGAAGCCGATCGGCGAGGAGGAGGAGTCGTCGCTCGGCGACTTCGTCCAGGATGAGCAGGCCGAGTCGCCGTACGACACGGCCCAGCTCTCGCTGCGTCGGGAGGACATCGAGAACGCGCTCTCTTCACTCCCGGAGCGTGAGCGGAAGGTGATCGAGCTGCGGTTCGGCCTCAAGGGCGAGCAGCCGTGCACGCTGGAGGAGGTCGGACGCGCGTTCGGCGTCACGCGCGAGCGGATCCGCCAGATCGAGAACAACACGCTGAAGAAGCTCGAGTCGCTGCCCGAAGCGCAGGGCCTCAAGGACTGCGTCTAAGCCGGACGAGTCTGCGAGGGCGGACAAACAGGGGTCAGACCCCGGACGTGTCTGTGCCTCGCGGCTGGGCAGGCGTAGAGCAGGCGTTTTCGCGCTCGGCCACGGCCCTTCGGGCCATGGCCGGGGTCTGACCCCGATCAGCGCGCGAGGAACGGCTCGCCGGCCCGCGCGCTGACGTTCCGCCCGTCGGAGAGGTAGCCGCCGCCGCTCAGCGCCTTGAAGCGCAGCGTCCACGGCCCGCGCGACGAGGCGGGGAAGCTCAGCGTCGTGGACTGGCCGGGCCGAAGCGACACGATCCGCACGACCCCGGGCGCCGTGAAGCGGATCCTGGTCGGCGGAACCTGACGCGGCAGCGCCAGCGGAAGCCGGAGGGTGCCGCGCACGCGCCCGGTCGCGTCGGGCCAGAGCCTGACGTAGCCGGACGAAGCGAGCCAGCCGTCGTAGAAGCGCCCGCCGGCAAGGAGGGCGAGGCGGGGCGTGCCCAGCGGCCGCCACAGGTCGAAGACCGGCGTGCGTCGCACGCGAACTGCATTCCGAAACTGCGTCACGACCGCGAAGCGCGTCACGAGCAGCGGTTGATCCAAAGGCTTGCCGCGCACGAGCAGCGTGCCGTCCGCGCTAATCAGCGCGCGCGGCTCGTCGAAGGCGTCGAGCGCCTCGACCCGCCGCAAGCGGACGAGCTGCGTGATGCTCGTGTTCCAGAACAGCTGCTCGAGCGCGAGCGGCCGCGGCGCGCCCGGCGTCTGAACGACGGTGACGTCCTTCAGCCCCGAATGGTCGACCCAGCGGGCGTCTGCGGGGAGGTACGTCGCGCGGGCGTGCCGGGAGATCTCGCGGTCGAGCGAAAAGGCGCCGGCGTCCACTGCGCCAAGGAACGCCACCGAGAGCCCGAGCGCCGCGGCTCCAGCCACGCGAGGGCGAAACGCGAGCGCGGCCGCCGCCAGCGCGAGCCCGGCGATCAGACCGGCCACGACGAGCGATCCGTTCGCGGTCCCGATCACCGTCTCGAGCTTCGAGACGCCGAGCAGGAACGGAGAATCCTGCCGTCCTGTCGAGTCGGTGTAGCCCGCCAGCGGGAAGCGCGCCGAGATCGCCACGAGCGCCACGGCGAGCAGCGCCACGGCGCCGCGAGCCGGAGCGCCTCGCTTGACGTAGAGGCCGAACAGCGGCGCCGCGAGCGGGATCACGCAGAGTAGGTACCGCTCCTGGAAATGGGCGAGGTCCTGGGCGTTCGAGGCGTAGAGCGCCGTCTCGGCGAGCAGTCCGCCTCCCACTGCCGCAGCCAGCGCGGCGAATGCACGCTCGACGCGCGCAGCGGGCCGCACCAGCGCGAACGCAAGCCCCACGAGCGCGCCCGGGACGAGCACGCACCCACTCGCGTACGCGAGCAGCATCGAGTCGGTCGCGAGCCAGTGCAGGATCCGGCCGGGGTCGGCCTCGATCCGGGAGATTCCGGAGTAGTAGCCGAGCACACGCGCGGGCCCGAGGGCCAGGGCGACCAGCACGGGTGCGGTGAACAGGGCCAGCGAGAGGCGCAGCCGCGACACGACGCGCCGCACGCTCCCGCGCTCGACCACGAGGGCGGCGAGCACGAAGGCGACCGGCAGGACGACGTACTGGATCCGTGCGAACGTCGCGAGCCCGCAAGCGGCTACGAAGCCGGCCTGCAGCCCGCGCGTCGGCTCGTCGAGCACGCGCACCCCGAGGTAGACCGCGGCGAGCGCGAGCGGGTAGGCGATCGGCTCCGCGAGGACGAAGGAGACGTAGAAGAGGTCGGGCGACACGACGGTGAAGAGCCCCGCGCCGAGCGAGAACCACTTGCCGAGCCCGAGCCGCCGGCAAAGCAGGTAGATCGGCACCGCCGCAAGCGACATGGCCAGCCCGTTCAGCCCCTGGGTCAGGCGGTAGGCGAGCTCCGGGTCTCCGAAGAGCCAGAACGGCGAGGCGAGGATCGGTTCGAGCAGGGCCGGGAAGTGCGCCGCCCCGCCGCGGATGACGGGACGCCCTGTCTCGGCGATCCCGCGCGCGAGCGACGCGTAGATGTACTCGTCCGGGAGGTACAGAGGCGTCGCGTGTGCGAGCGCGAGCACGAACCGGATGCAGAAGCTGGCCCCGACGATTCCGGCGAGCACGAAGCGCGCCGGGATCGTCGCGAGCCGTAGGAGTCCCAACTCCTGTGTGGGCGCGGCCTGCCGCGCGGCGAGGTCGAGTGCCACGCCCTACGTATCGGCGCGAACGGCTTATGACTTGAAAGTGCTATCGAGCTGAGCGGCGTCAGAATCCGCCGCGGTGCCGTCGCCGTTCACCGCGTGCTCGGCGGGAACGAACAGGCGGCAGTGCGGGCACTTGAACCCGCGGTACCGCGCCGCCGCGCCGTCGATCACCTCTGCGGTGAACGGCTTGCGGCAGTGCGGGCACTTCACCTCGAAGCTGGCGTCCGTCTCGGTCACTTCGATTCAACGTACCAGAAGGACTTCGAGGCACTAGGAGGGCCTGCCGAAACGACGGCTGTGTCGTCGGGCTGCGCTGACAACGAGCGACGTTCCGCCAAACCCTGCTAGTCCGTTAGAGTCGCCGCTGTGGAAGGGGACGTCCTGCGCCGCGCTTTCGCCGAGTTCGTGGGCACGTTCACTCTCCTCTTCGTCGGGATCTCCTCGATCGCAGTCGGCGGGAACCTGACCACCGTCGCGCTCGCGCATGGCCTCGCGATCGCCGTGATGGTCTCCGCCGTCGGCCACATCTCGGGCGGGCACTTCAACCCTGCCGTCACGTTCGCATTCCTGATCACGAGGCGGATGGCGCCCGTGCTCGCGGTCGTCTACTGGGTAACCCAATTCGTCGCAGCCGTCGCGGCCGTGCTCCTCGTCAAGGCGATCTTCCCCGACGACATCGCCGACCGGACGAGGCTCGGCGCGCCCGGAGTCGCGAAGGTGATCGGCAGCGGCTCGGCTTTCGCGATGGAACTGGTGCTCACGTTCTTCCTCGTGTTCGTCGTCTTTGCGACGGCCGCCGACC
>JALZOQ010000172.1 GCA_030913835.1 Actinomycetota bacterium
ATGCTTTCTTGATCCGCGGGGGGACGTACTTCATGCGCTTACACCTCCTTTCCTCTCGTAGGCCGACGGTGCCGCAGCACCGTTGGAAGTCTCGCGATGCTCGACGAGGTCGACGAAGCCGATCTCCGCGAGCTCGCTGATCAAGCCGGCAACGTCGGCGGTCACCCGCTCCCGCTCGACGTTGTAGCGCCCGGCGAGCTCGAGTCCGATCTCGTCCTCTGTGCGCGTTCCGTCGCAGAGCTTCCAGATCTCGGCGGCAACCTCGTTGAGCTCGTAAACGTCGGGGCCCCTCGCCACGAACTGCGTACCACGGATGGTTCGGACGCGCGCGTCCAAGACCCTCCGGGGGCAGCGCGTCGTGCTCATCCGATATCCACCGCCTCCATGATCCGTTGACACTCCTGCAGCACGTCCTCGACCCACGTGGCCGGACGGTCGAGGTCGAGACCCCGCATCGTCTCCAGCTCCCAGTAGCGCTCCCACGCGAGCTCGGCAGGATGCGCCGCGTGGACTTTGCGCGCGCGCCACTTCGCGCTCGGGGACAGCTCGCCGTAATGCGCGAGAAGCCCATCGACCACGAGCTGGAACCCGCGATGGGCGCACAGGATCGCGGTCTCGTGATCCCCGCTCCGAAGCAGGCCGACGGCGTCTTCGATGAAGCCATCAGCGTGATTGAACGCCAGGCTCGTGAAGATGGGTCGAATGGCCGAATGCTCCAGCGCAGTCTGCCGTCGCCGCAGCCAGTCCTCTCCCTCGAGCGCTACCCCGACCGAGAGCCGGTACAGGAAGTCGGCCTCCTCCGCGCCGAGGTCGCTTCCGGCGGACTCCTCGCCCTCCAGGTCGAACGACTCGACCTTGGCGAGCACCTGGTCGACTTGCCCTTCCTGCCAGTACTCGACGTCGAACCTGCGGCCCTCCGCGAAGCCCACGACTATCGGAACGAGGTCGGGCTCGAGGCGGACCCGGGAGTACGCCGCGGGAGCCGATGCAGGCTCGGCGTCCGTGATCACGTAGAGGTCGACGTCGCTGTTGGCGTGCTGCCATCCGGCGACGAGCGAGCCGCTGACGAACACCGCTTCCCGCTCGTCAGGCAGGAGACGGCCGTCTACCAGGTGCTCGAGCTCGACTCCCAGCGGACGGCGTTGCTGCGACTGCATGCGACGCAATCATAGGGCAGCGAGACGGCGGTTTGATAAAAGACTCACGCTGTCGTTCCAGAAGGAGTGAGCGTGCGTAGGCCCTTCCCAGGGTGATGTCTCCGAGGAAGGTTGACTGGCGGGCTCGCCTCGCCGCCTCCGCGCTGGGCGAGCCGGCTTACCGCCGGCTCTTCGCGGGCCAGGCGCTCTCCGTGCTCGGCGACGCACTCGTGCCGGTCGCACTTGCATTTACCGTCCTCGCCCTGACGGGGTCGCCCACTGACGTCGGGCTGGTGCTCGCGGCGCAGACCGTCCCGCTGGTTGTGCTCTTGCTCTTCGGGGGAGTGTGGGCGGATCGGCTCCCGCGCCAGCGGGTGATGCTGTCCGCTGACGTCATCCGCTGCGCCGCTCAGGGAACCGTTGCCGCCCTTGTGTTCCTCGACGAGGCGAGGGTTTGGCAGCTCGCCGTGCTCCAGGCTGTCTACGGCGCGGCAACCGCCTTTTTCAACCCAGCGGCGACCGGGTTGATCCCGGAGACGGTCTCGCCCGAGCGGCTCCAGAGCGCCAACGCGCTGCTGGCCTTGGCGCGCAGCAGCGCGAACGTCGTGGGCCCGATTATCGCCGGCGCGCTGCTGGCGGTGGGTGGTGGTGGGTGGGCCTTTGCGGCAGACGCCGCGACCTTCGCCGTGAGCGCGCTCGCGCTCGCACGCCTCCGCCCGCAAATCGCCCGAGTGGTCGGGCTGAGGAAGCCGCTGGTCGCGGAGCTGCGCGAGGGGTGGCACGAGTTCTCACGGCACACATGGCTGTGGCTCAGCGTGGCCTTCTTCGCCGTCTACTTCACGGTCGTCCTCGGTCCGTATTTCGTGCTCGGTCCTGTCGTCTCGCAGCGCGAGTTGGGGGGGCCGTCCGCCTGGGCCGCGATCGTCGCGGCGGCCGGTGTCGGGAACGTGATCGGGAGCGTCATCTCGCTGCGCGTCCGTCCCGCGCGCCCGCTGCTGACAAGCTACGTCGTCAGCTTCGCCACAGTCCCGGTGCTCGCGCTCCTCGCCGTAGCCGCGCCGCTGCCGGCGATCGTGCTCGCGTCGCTCGTAGGCCGGATCGGGATGGCTTTCTTCGGGACGATCTGGTACACGACGCTGCAAGAGAACGTGCCGGCGCACGCGCTGTCCCGGGTAAGCGCCTACGACTGGCTCGGCTCGACACTTTTCTTCCCGCTCGGGCTCGTCCTCGCTGGACCCGTCGCCGCGCAGATCGGCGTCTCGGCGACCCTGCTCGGCTCGGCCGTCGTGTTCGCTGGGCTCATCTGCGCGATGCTGGCCGTCGACAGCATCCGCACCGTCGGGGCCCGCGCAAATCCGGGACCGGCGGCACTCTAGTTCGCCGACTGATCGGATACGACACTCGTGCCGTCCCCCTCAGCGTTCGTCGATTCCGCTCTGACCTCGCTGCAGCGGCTGCCCCGCTCCAGTTTCACGCTCCCGGCCGTCGCGCTCGCCATGCTCGCATGGCTGTCGACGGGAGAGCTCCACCGTGCCTTCGCTCTCGCGGTGCTTGCGGATGCCGGCCTCTTCTTCCTGCCTTGGAAGCTGCCACGCCGCACGTGGAGTGCAGGGAAGTTCTGGCTCGAGAGCCTTCTCTACTTGCTGCTTGGCTCGGTGATGCTCGCTCTCGCGCTGGCAACCGGAGCGCCGTGGGTGGCGGGGCTGGGGCACCCGCTGTGGCTTGCGGCCGCCGTCGTGACCGGCTGCCTCCTCGCGTACGGGTCGGGGATCGACGTCCGCGCTCTCCTCAGCGGCGACCTCGTCGAGCTCGCAGGACCGGATCGCCCGGGATACGCGCTCGCGAGGGCGACCCACGCGACGCTCGGCGCCATCGCCGAGGAATCGCTCTTCCGGGGGGCTGTGCTGGCGCTGCACGCTCTGGCTCCGGCGACGATCGGAGCGACGATCCTCGCCTTCGTCGCACGCCATCGGCTCCTCAAGGGTGTGCCGCGCTGGAGCGCGCGCACGCTGGCGGTGGAGATCGTCGGTGCAGCGCTGTTCACCGGGCTGGCGCTCGCATCGGGCTCGGTTGTTCCGGCGATCGCAGCGCACCTTACGGCCAACGCGCCCTACATCACCTTGCAGATGCAACGCGCCCGTCTCGGGCGCTCGAGGCGTCCTGACAGGGCTGCACAACGCGAAAACGCTCACCGCTCGGACTGAAGCTCCGCCTCCTTGGAAATCTTAGTCATGGACGAACAGTCGCGCAGTCGATCGCGCAGAGCGCCATGGCAAGGGAGATTTAGCCGCACGCTCGGCTCGTTTCGAGCGCCTTAGGTCTTGTCTTCAAAACCAGTGCGGCCGTGCAACCCACGGCTCGGTCGGTTCGACTCCGGCGCCGCTCCGTAAGCGCGACCCGTAGCTCAGCTGAGTCGATCAGCGCACTGCCTAATGTGTGCGTCGGCGCGCGAAAAGGCCTGCTTGAAGTCAATCCGTAAGCGCTTAACAATCCGCTGGAGAGCGTTCAGAGGCAGCGTTGTTGACCTAGGGTCGTGAACCAGTGCTGGATCCGACGATGGAGATCGCGAGATAACGCGACGACCATCCCCGGCAACCGTGCTCGCCGCGCTTGCGCTGTTCGTTTCGCTGACCGGGACCGGTACAGCGGCGCGGCATCTCCTTACCGGTCGAGACATTCAGGACAGGAGTATCGGTTCTGTCGACATCGCGCTCCAGGCGCAGGCCGCGATGGTAAAGCGCTTTGGCGGAACTTCCGCTCGGTCGATTCACGGAAAACCGGTGATCCTCATCCCCGGTGCGGTCAAAACCGTCTACGCAGTGTGCCCGCCCAGGACTCGGGCCACCGGAGGCGGCTACTTCGCGGGCGACGCGGCCATCCTGGCGACAGCAGCCACATCGAGGGGCACGCGCTGGTATGTGATCGCCTACAACAGCACGACGAAACCCGTCGAAGTCCGCGCGTACGCCGTCTGCGCTCATCGCTGACATTGCGGACAGCTGGCCGATCGCGCACGCGCGCGTTGAGAACGGCATGGCTGGCCATCCACCGCGGCCGCCAAGCGCCCGTTCGGCGGGCTACCGATCCTTGAAGCGGGCCGCTTCGCCAGAGCTGCCGGTCGCGTCGCCCGCGCTGTACGAGTGAGCGCCGGCACCGGCGAGCGAGCCGCGGTCGACGATCAGGTATTCCTCGCGAATCGGACGACCGTCGAACCAGCACTCCAGGATCTCGCGCACTCCGGCCGCATAACGAGCCTGCGCGGATAGGGACGACCCCGACACGTGTGGCGTCATGCCGTGGTGAGGCATCGACCGCCAGGGATGATCTCCAGGCGCCGGCTGCGGGAACCAGACGTCTCCGGCATACCCGGCGAGCTGACCGCTCTGCAGTGCGCGCGCCACCGCGTCGCGGTCGCAGATCTTGCCCCGGGCGGTGTTGACGATGTACGCGCCGCGCTTCATCTTGGCGATGAGGGCGTCGTCGAAGAGGTGCTCGGTCTCAGGATGAAGGGGCGCGTTGATCGTAACCACGTCGCAGGCCGCCACCAACGACTCGACGTCGGGATGGAAGGTCACGCCGAGCTCGCGCTCGACCTCCTCCGCCAGTCGGTGCCGATCGGTGTAGTGCAGCCCCACGTCGAACGGCTGCAGCCTCCTGAGCACGGCGGAACCGATCCGGCCCGCGGCGAATGTTCCGACTTGCATCCCCTCGAGGTCGTACGACCTGGCGACGCAGTCGGCGATGTTCCAGCCGCCCTTGACGACCCACTGATACGACGGGATGTAGTTGCGAACCAGCGAGAGGATCATCATCACCACGTGCTCTGACACGCTGATGCTGTTGGAGTAGGTGACCTCGGCGACGGTGATTCCCTGCTCGATCGCCGCTTCCAGGTCGACGTGGTCCGAGCCGATCCCCGCCGTGACGGCCAGTTTCAGGCTCGGCGCCTTCGCGATGCGCTCAGCCGTGAGGTAGGCGGGCCAAAAGGGCTGGGAGATGACGATCTCGGCCTCGGGAAGCTCTCGCTCGAACAGCGAGTCCGGCCCATCCTTGTCGGAGGTGACAACGAACGCGTGACCCCGTTCCTCGAGGAACCGGCGCAACCCGAGCTCCCCAGAGACGCTGCCGAGAAGCTCACCCGGCTCGAAGTCGATCCGCTCGGGAGTCGGAGTGGTCTGACCGTCGTAGTAGCGCTCGATCCTGGGGATCGACTCTCGAGCGTACGACCCGGGATACCCCTCGATTGGATCCTCGTACAGGACACAGAGAATTTTGGCCACCTGGCGCGCGGATTCTAGACCTGCGGAAGCACCCAAGCGGGGGATGAAGCCGCGAGATCTCCCAGCTATGGCTTGATACGT
>JALZOQ010000176.1 GCA_030913835.1 Actinomycetota bacterium
GGTCTGGCTGGATGAAGGTGCGCCCGACGAACCGGTTCTTGATCACACCCTCCGAGAACGGGATGCCGCTCGCGCGCGAGAACCCGATCGCCGCCGGCGTGCCCGAGTCGGGGATGGGCAAGACGAGATCGGCGTCGACGGGAGACTCGGCTGCGAGGCGCTCGCCCATGCGCACGCGCGCACCGTGCACTTCCACGCCCGCGAGCCGCGAGTCCGGACGCGCGAGGTAGAAGAACTCGAAGATGCAGAGCGCGCCCGAGACGGCGGGCTCGATCGCCTGAGTGACGCTGCAGCCTTCCTCGTCGACGATCGCCAGCTCTCCCGGCTGGAGCTCGCGGATCAGCTCCGCGCCGACGAGATCGAGCGCGCAGGTCTCGGAGGCGAGCACGAAGTCGTTCCCGAGCTTGCCCAGACAGATCGGTCGAAAGCCGTGCGCATCACGAAAGCCGACGAGCTTCCCCTCGGAGAGCGCGACGACCGAGAAGGCGCCCTCGAGCCTCGCCATCGCCGACGCCACCGCTTCTTCGAGCGGCGCGGGATCGTTCGCGATCAGCGCGCCGATCACCTCGGTGTCGGATGTCGCGCCGAGCCGCATCCCGCCGGCGCGAAGCTCGTCGCGCAGGGCGGCGGCGTTCGTCAGGTTGCCGTTGTGGCCCAGCGCGACGGTGCGAGCCGTTCCGTGCTGGACGAGCGGCTGGGCGTTCGACCAATGCGTCGAGCCGGTCGTCGAGTAGCGCGTGTGGCCGATCGCGATCTCGCCGTGGAGGCCGCGGAGCTTCTGCTCGTCGAACACCTGGGTGACGAGGCCCATGTCCCGGAGGGCCGTGACCCGGCCGCGTTCCGAGACTGCGATCCCAGCCGACTCCTGGCCACGGTGCTGGAGCGCGAAGAGGCCGAAGTAGGTGATGCGCGCGACGTCGCGGTCGGCCGAGCGGATGCCGAAGACGCCGCACATCAGCTGCTCCACGCTTCCCGGAGGCGCTCGAGCTCGACTCCACAGATCGAGTCGCCGCCGACCTCGCCGAGCACCCGCAGCGGGACGCCCTTGATCCGGCGAGCGATGTCGGGAGGAGCGGCGAGGAGCGCCTGTCCGCCGCCCTCGCCGAAGAGCGAGAGCGGATCCTCAGGCAGGTCGAGCTTCGCGCCGACACCGCTCCAAAGCGCCGCCTCCGCGAGTGCGACCGCGAGTCCGCCGTCAGAAACGTCGTGGACGAGCGAGCAGCGCGGCGCGACGCTCCAGAGGAACCGGACGAGCAGCGCGTCGGCGTCGAGATCGACGCGCGCGGGACGTCCCTCCAGCCGGCCGTAGAGCTGCTGGAACGCCGAGCCGTCGAGCATCAGGCGCGGCTCTCCCGCGAGCAGGACGACGTCGCCCTCCCGCCAGCCGCCGGGAACCTCGCGGACGTCGCGCACGAGCCCCACGCAACCCACGACCGGAGTCGGGTGGATCGCACGCCCGTCGGTCTCGTTGTAGAGCGAGACGTTGCCGGAGACGACCGGGATGCCGAGCGCAACGGCCGCGTCGGCCATGCCCCCGATCGACTGCTCGAGCTCCCACGCGATCTCACCCTTCTCGGGGTTCCCGAAGTTGAGGCAGTCGGTGAGCCCGAGCGGCTCGCCCCCGACGCAGGCGACGTTTCGCGCGGCCTCGACCACGGCACGCGCGCCACCCGTGTACGGGTCGAGCCGGCCAACACTGCCGGTGCCGTCGAGCGAGACGGCCAGGCCGCGGAGCGACGGGCGCAGGCGCAGAACGGCCGCGTCGAGACCCGGACGGCGCACCGTCCGCGAGCCGACGAGGTGGTCGTACTGGCGGTAGATCCAGGCGCGGCTGCGGAGATTCGGCGAGGACAACAAGGCGAGGAGCGCGTCCCCTGTGGACACGACGACACGGTGCAGCGCGGGTTCGGCCGGCGGGCGCGGCTCCGGCTCGATCCGGTAGCGCGGCGCCTCCTCGGTCAGCAGTTCGGCGGGAATCTCCGCGAGCGTCTCGCCGCCGAAGAACGCACGCAGCTCGCCGGTGTCGGTCACCTCTCCGATGCGGGCGTGGTGGAGCTCCCAGCGCTCGCAGATCGCCTCGACCGCATCGAGCATCGTCGGCCGCACTACGGCGACCATCCGCTCCTGCGACTCGGAGATCATGATCTCCCAAGCTTCCAGGTCGTCCTCGCGCAGCGGTACGCGATCGAGGTGGACGTCGATACCCGCGCCGTCGCGCGCCATCTCGGCGAGCGACGAGGCGAGCCCCGCGGCGCCGCAATCCTGCAACGACTCGACGAGCCCGCCCTCCGTGAGCTCGAGCGAGACCTCGATCAGCTTCTTGCCGGTGAACGGATCGCCGACCTGAACGGAGGGGCGCTTGTCGGCAGAGCCCTCCCCGAGCTCCTGGCTCGCGAGCACGCTCGCGCCGCCGATCCCGTCGCGGCCCGTCGTCGCTCCGAAGAGGAGGACGACGTTCCCCGGCCCGCTCGCGCGTGCGCGCGTGAGCCGCTCGGTCGCGACGAGGCCGACGCACATCGCGTTGACGAGGCAGTTGTCGGCGTACGCCTCGTCGAAGACCGCCTCCCCGCCCACGGTGGGGACGCCGACGCAGTTTCCGTAGTGCCCGATCCCCGCGACCGCGCGGTCGAATTGCCAGCCCGGCTCGCCGAAGCGCAGCCCATCGAGGAGCGCGATCGGCCGGGCGCCCATGGCGACGATGTCCCGCAGGATCCCGCCGACGCCCGTCGCGGCGCCCTGGAACGGCTCGACTGCGGACGGATGGTTGTGGCTCTCGACCTTGAATGCGATCGCCTCACCGTCGCCGAGGTCGAGCACGCCCGCGTTCTCCCCTGGCCCCTGGAGGACTCGCTCACCCGCGGAGGGGAGCCGCCTGAGCAGCAGCGCGGAGTGCTTGTAGCCGCAGTGCTCCGACCAGAGCAGCGAGAAGACGGCGAGCTCGAAGTGGTTCGGGTCTCGGTCGAGCAACTCCTGGATTCGGTCGAGCTCCCCGTCGGTGAGCCCGAGGGCGCGATGGAGCGGCTGGTCGGCGACCGAGGCCAAGCGACGAGTGAACCGACGGCACATGACCCCGCCGGACTGCCAGACTCCCGGCACGTGACGCGGCTCCGAGAGTTCCCGCCCTGGGCGGTCCTGACAGGTCTGGTGGCGGTCTCGACGGCCCTGCGGATCTGGGGCGGGACGCTCGTCCCCGCGCCCTGGTACACGCCCGACGAGATGATCTACGGGATGCTCGGCCAGAGCCTCTGGAGCACCGGCCGGCTCCAGATCCTCGGCGCGTCGACGCCCTTTTACAGCCTCGTCTATCCGGCGTTCGTCGGGCTTCCGCTGAGCCTGCACGACACCAAGCTCGGCTTCGAGATCGTGCAGTGGGGCCAGGCGCTGGTCATGTCCCTGACTGCCGTGCCTGTGTACCTGTGGAGCCGCACGATGATGCGGCGGGGGTGGGCGCTTGTGGCCGCTGCGCTGACGCTCGCGGTGCCCGGGCTCGCGTTCTCGGGGTTCGTGATGAGCGAGACCGTCTTCTATCCGGTGCTCGTCCTCGCTGCTTGGGCGATGGCCGCGACGCTCTCACGGCCGACGCCGTTGCGGCAGGCAGTTCTTGCCGGAGCCTGCGTTCTCGCCATCCTCACGCGCTTGCAGGCGATCGTCCTCGTCCCCGCGTTCCTGCTCGCAGTGCTACTGGTCGTGGTGTTCGAACGGCGCCCTGCGGCGTTGCGTCGATTCGTCCCGGCCCTGGCCGGGCTCGGCCTCGCCGCGATCGGCATCGTCGCGGTCAAGGGCCCGGGCTTCCTCGGTGCCTACCGGACGGTCGGCGAGCAATCGTACGGGGGTGGCGACGCGGTCAGCTTCAGCGCCTACCACGTGGCCGCCGTTCTCCTCGCAGTGGGTGTCGTGCCCGTCGTCGCGACTGCGCTCACGGCCTTGCCGGCGTTCGCCGGCCGTGAGGCCTCCGCCGATGTCCGCGCGTTCGTCGCGGTGGCGGTTTCGCTCTTCGCCGGCCTCGTCGCCCAGGTGGGGCTCTTCACCTCCGCCTACACGGGCCGGCTGGCCGACAGGAACCTCCTCTCGCTGTTCCCGATCCTGCTGATCGGGTTCGCGCTCTGGCTCGATCGCGGCGCTCCGCGGCCGCGCGTGGCGACCGCCGTCGTGTCGGCACTGGCGTTGCTCGCGGTCGGGCTCCTCCCGCCCGGCCGCTTCATCGTCGAGGCGGCGATCCCCGACTCGTACGGACTCGTCCCGTTCTACCGGCTCCACGTCGGCGCGCCGTCGCTCGAGCTCGGTCTCGTGCTCTTCGCCGGCACGCTCGTCGCGCTGTTGGCGCTCGCGTTCGTCCCGCGCCGGGCGCTCGCGATCCTGCCGCTGGCGGTGGCCGCCTACCTGGCTGTCGCTTCGGTCGTCGTGACCCGCACCGTCGCGCACCAGGCGCGCAACTTCTGGCCCTTCATGGTCGGGGATGACCTGCGGTGGGTGGACGAGCGCGCCGATGGTCCGACGGCCTTCCTGTACGCGGCCGATCCGCTCTGGAACCGAGCCTGGTACAACGCGCTCTTCAACCGACGGATCGATCGCATCTATTCGCTCGGGACCGAGCGCGTGCTCGGGCCGATGCCCCAGCGAGTAGTCGAGCTCTCGGGCAGCGGCCGGCTGGATGCCCCCGCTACCCCGTACGTCGTCGCCCCCTGGTACTTCACGCTCGACGGTCGTCGGGTTGCGGGACAGCCGGTGGCCGAGCTCGCACTCTGGAAGGTGCGGTCGCCGCTCCGCGTCTCGACCTGGACGCTCGGCGTCACGCCTGCGGGAGCCCTCGCCAACGAGGCCCAGATGCGCGTGTTCGGCTGTCAGGGCGGACGTCTGGCGCTGACGCTGAACGCCGCCGGGCCGCGCCAGGTCACGATCAGGCGGAACGGATTCCAATGGTCGACGTTTCCGCTCCAGGGTGGCCAGACCTGGAACGGCAGCGTGCCCGGGAAGCCGGACGGCGGCATCTGCCTCTTCGAGGTGAGCGTGCAGGACGGCGTCTACGCGAGCCGTTTCGAGTACGTCCGGAACGTGCGGCGCTGACGCGTCGTTGAGGTTATTTGGAGGGCTTGACGAAATGACTGCTATGTCGCCGCGCCGCGCTGCTCGCCCCGAGGACGGCGTCCTCAGTCGCCCCGATAGCGCTGCTATCAGGGCTCTGGCGAGCGAAGCTCGTCCCATTGTCTCGGAACGACCATCGCACCGCGGCGACGAGCGACATTCCGCCAAGCCCTCCTAGCTGTGGTCCGCCGGCACCTGCTGATGCTGCTCGCGCTCGCGTCGATCTGGGGCGCGTCCTTCATGCTCATCAAGGTCGCGGTCCGGGGAGGGCTCGCCCCGTCGACGCTCGTCCTGTTGCGCCTCGCGCTGGGCGCGGTAACGCTCGCCCCGATCGTGCTCTTGCGCGTCGGCGCGGGCGAAGCGTGGCGCCAGCTTCGCTCCGCCGCGGGCCCGCTCGCGCTCGTCGGAGCAGTCAACTCCGCCATCCCGATCTGGTCGCTCTCGTGGGCCGAAACGCGGATCGACTCGGGGCTGGCCGCATTCATCCAGGCGTCCGCACCGCTGTTCACCGCGCTGCTCGCGCTTGCGTTCGTCCGGTCGGAGCGCGTGCGCGGGGCGCGGCTCGCGGGCCTGCTGGTTGGTTTCGCCGGCGTGACGCTGCTCGTGGGAGTTCAGCCGCACGGGAAGGTGACCGCCGGGCTCGCCGTGGTCTTCTCCGCGCTCTGCTACTCCGTCGCGGCGCTCTATGCGGCCCGCGCTCTCCGCCAGGTGTCGCCGCTGGTCACGGCTCTCGGCGCCCTGACCGCCGCATCGCTGCTGATGCTGCCGGGCGGCGTCGCGCAGTGGCCGGGCGACGGACCGAGCGCGAAGGTGCTCGTGTCGGTGGTCGTCCTCGGCATCGTCGGGACCGGCTTCGCGTACGTCCTCTACTACGGGCTCCTCGCGGGCCCGG
This sequence comes from Actinomycetota bacterium, assembly GCA_030913835.1. Taxonomy (GTDB): domain Bacteria; phylum Actinomycetota; class Thermoleophilia; order Gaiellales; family Gaiellaceae; genus UBA5186. Next base: position 5,975 of record JALZOQ010000176.1, read on the forward strand.
GCGCGTCGTACTCGATCCTCGTCACGTACCTCGTCCCCGCGATCGCGCTGGCCTACGGCGTGCTGCTGCTCGACGAGCCCCTGACGCTCGCAGCCGTGGCCGGGCTCGCGCTCGTCCTGTTCGGGGTCGCGCTCGGGACGGGTACGTTGCGGCGGCCGCGGGGCCTGGCAACGGAGGTGCCCGCTTGACGCGCGGCTACGTCCCGCTGATGCTGCTGCTCGCGGCGGTCTGGGGGGCGTCGTATCTCTTCATCAAGGTCGCCGTCGAGGAGATGTCGCCTGCGGCGATGGTCACGCTGCGGCTCGTGCTCGCCTCGGCGGTGCTAGTCGGCTACCTGGGGAGCACCCGCGGGTTCGGCGAGACTGCACGGCAGCTGCGCCGGTCGTGGCGAGACGGGCTCGTCCTCGGCACGATCAACGCCGTGATCCCGTTCACGCTGATCGCGTGGGGAGAGCAGCACGTCGACAGCGGCGTCGCCGCGATCGCGAACGCGACCGTGCCGATCTTCACCGTGCTGCTCGCGATCCGCTTTCTCCCGAGCGAGCGCGCGACCGGGACCCGCCTCGCCGGCGTCGCGCTCGGGCTCGTGGGCGTCGGCGTGCTCGTGGGCGTCAACCCGCGCGGCGGCTGGTGGGCGGTTGCCGGCGGTCTCGCCGTGGTGGTCGCGTCGCTGTCCTATGCGGGCGGGGGCCTCTACGTTCAGCGGCGGCTCGCCCGCGTCTCGACGCCGGTGCTCGCGACGGCCTCGATGCTCGGCGGCACTTTGATCCTGCTGCCGTTCGGGATCGCGACCGCTCCCTCGCACGTGCCGAGCTGGAAGGTGCTCGGCTCGGTCGCAGCGCTCGGAATCGCGGGGACGGGCTTCGCGCAGGTCGTGTACTACCGACTTGTGCGCAATTACGGCTCCGCCCGCTCGAGCCTCGTCACGTACCTCCTGCCGCCGACAGCCCTGATCTACGGTGTGCTGCTGCTCGACGAGCCGCTGACGGTTCCCGAGCTCGCCGGTCTCGGGCTCATCCTCGCGGGCGTCGCCTTCGGCTCGGGCCTCCTCGGCAGGACGCCACCCGCATGAGCGAGGTCCGGATCCGCCGCGCCGAGCCGGACGACGTCGACTTCCTCGTCGAGCTGACGAACCACGAGGACGTCGAGCCGTTCATGAGCGCCCGGCGTTCGCGCGAGCCTGGCGAGGTGCTGTCCGAGATCGAGCGCTCGCGCGCGGAGCCGGAGCGGTTCGGCCGCTTCGTGATCGAGTTCGACGGCGAGCGGGCCGGAGTGATGGGCTTCGAGCTCGCGAACGAGCGCAGCCGGATCGCGCACCTGGGTGGCCTAGCCGTCCATCCGAGCTTTCGCGGGAAGCGCATCGCCGACGAGGCGGCCCGTCAGTTCCAGCGGCACCTGCTCTTCGACCTCGGCTTCCACCGGCTGCAGCTCGAGGTCTACGGCTTCAACGAGCGTGCGATGCGCCACGCTGAGCGCGCCGGCTTCGTGCGCGAGGGCGTGCGGCGCAAGGCCTACTGGCGCCACGGAGAGTGGGTCGACGGCGTGCTCTACGGCCTGATCCGCGAGGACCTCGAGGGTTGACCGCGGCGCCTGCGCGCACCAGACTTTCCCTAACCAACGGGGGAGGGTTCGTGCGTTTTCGTCTCTTTCTACTCACGCTGTTCGCTGCGCTCATGCTGCCTGTCGCGGCGCTCGCGGCTCCGCTGCCACCCACGCTGACGGACGAGCACTTCACGGGGACGTTCAGCGAGTCGGTCGGCCTCTGCGACTCGGTCCCGAATCCGGTCATCCTGTACCACGTCAGCGGGATCGCGACGGGGCCGTATCCCGGTACCTTCGACGAGACCGGAAGCATCGTGATCTCGCCCGCGGGCACAGGAGTCGACGTCGCGCCGCTCGTGGACGTCACCGCGCACTTCACGATCGACTCACCGGAGGGCCAGGTCGAAGGCGACAAGCACTTCGTCACGACGTCGACCGGCCTCGGCCAGTGTCACGCCGTCACGCCCTTCGAGAAGCTCAAGACGGCGAAGGCGGACGACCTCGAGTACACGGCGACGATCGTCGCCGGCCCGGGACCGCGCGACACCTACGTCGACTGCGGCACGAGCGACCTGTTCTTCACGCAGAACACGACGTTCCCGCCCATCGAGGCGTTCGGCGAGGATTTCCTGTCCGATCTCTCGCGTGCGGCGCCGATTCGCGGCCGTGGCCACGGCAAGGGGCGTTGCGGCTGAGCGACCTGCTCGCGCGCCATGTCGAGCGCTTCAACGCCGGCGTGCGGGCCGGCGAGTGGGAGCCCATGCTGGAGCAGTTCGAGGACGCCGCGGAGCTCGAGTTCCGCGGCGTTCCCGTCGGCCCGTTCGTCGGCAAGGACGCGATCGGCACCGCTATCGCGAGCGGCCGCCGGACGACGAGCTGCGCGTGCTCGAGTCGCTTGAGCACGGCGGCGTCGTCGAGGCGCGCTATGCGTGGCTCGCCGAGCCGGACGTCGCCGCCGGCGAGCTGGTGCTGGAGACGGGCGACGAGCGGATCGCAAAGCTCGTCGTCACGTTCGACCGGGACGTGGCCTGGAGCTAGAGGAATCGTCCGCCGGCGTCGGTGACGACGAGGATGTCCTCGACGCGCATGCCGAAGCGGCCGTCGACGAGGATCGAGGGCTCGTCCGTGAAGGTCATGCCCGCTTCGAGCGGGGTCTCGTCCTCGACCGAGAGGAACGGCGGCTCGTGGACGTCGAGCCCGATCCCGTGGCCCATGCGGTGCCGGAAGCCGGCGCCGAGCCCGGCGGCCTCGATCGGAGCGCGGCACGCCACGTTCACGTCACGCGCCCATGCTCCAGGCACGGCCGCGTCCCGTCCGGCCTCCTGAGCGGCGAGCATCGCCTTCCGCGCCTCCTCGTAGCCGTGCGGCGGGTCGCCGGTGAGGATCGTGCGGCCGAAGTCCGAGCAGTAGCCCTCGACGACCGCGCCGAAGTCGAAGAGCACGGGATCGCCTTCGCGCAGCGGCTCTTCGGCGCTGGCGTCCTGATTGTCGAGCGGCCGCTCGCCGCAGGTGAAGATGTGGGTCGGGAACGAGGGGCACCGCGAGCCTCGAACGCGCAGCTGGTGCTCGACCTCTTCTTGAAGCTCCCTCATGGTCACGGCCGGCTCGACGCGCGGCGCCGCTGCGTCCATCGCCTCGCGCGCGAGCGCGCACGCGCGGGACATCGTCTCGAGCTCCGCCGGAGACTTCACGCGGCGCAGCTCGTTCACGATCGACGAGCCCTCCACCAGCTCGGCGTCGGGCAGGGCACGCTCCAGCTCGAGCGTCGTCTCGGCCCAGGCGCGCGCCCCGATCGCCACGCGTGCAGGCGAGCCCAGGCCCCGGGCGGCATCTCCGAAGAGCGCGCGTCCGTCGTCGTCCTCGCGCACGACCACCGTGCCGTCCGGCGGGGTTCCGCCCAGATGGAAGTCCACGACCATCCGCGGCAGCACGAAGACCGGCTCGCGCCCCGGAGCGACGAATGCGCCCGCGACCCAGCCGTGCGGGTAGGAGATGTTGCCGAAGGGAGGGATGTCGCGGTGGAGCCCGGTCAGGTACTCGAGGTCCGACGAGGGCGGGATGAACATCGCGCTGATGCCGCGCCCGTCGAGCAGCTCGCCGAGGCGTTCGCGGCGCTCCGCGTACTCCTCCCGTCCGGTCGCCATGACCGCGTACCATCGCAGCCGTGGAGCTTGCGCACACCTGCTACCGGATCACGGAGATCGACCGCTCGGTCGCCTTCTACACCGCGCTCGGGTTCGAGGAGCTCCGGCGGATGCCGATCCGCGAGGAGGCGATCAACGTCTTCATGGGCCTCCCGGGCGACGGCCCGCGCCTCGAGCTCACCTATAACTTCGGCGTCGACTCCTACGAGCTCGGGACGGGCTACGGCCACATCGCTGTCACGGTCGACGACCTCGACTCGACGCTCGCGAGCCTGGCCGAGCAGGGCATCGAGCCGGAGCGGCCGCCCTACCAGGTGCGCGAGGGCGGATCGCGGATCTGCTTTGTCCGCGACCCGGACGGCTACCGCATCGAGCTGATCGAGCGCGGAGCAGGCTAGCGGCCTACGCGTTGCGGATCTGCAAACTCTTACGCTCGTCTTAAGACGCCGCGCTACCTTCGCCGGAATGGACAACGCACGAATCACGCGCCGCGGCTCCCTGATCAGGCTCGGAGGACTGGCCGCGGCGGCTCTCGGCGCCGGCGCCTGGAAGGCCGCCGCCGACGCGGACGGCGCCGGCCCGGCCGCGGTCGCCTCGGACGAGGTGACGTGCGTCCTCGCTCCCGAGCAGACCGAGGGGCCGTATTACGTCCCGCGCGCGAAGGTGCGCCGCGACGTCACGGAAGGCAAGCGCGGAACCGTGCTGATGCTCCAGCTCAAGGTCGTCGACGCGTCGAGCTGCAAGGCGATCAAGGGGGCGTCGGTCGATATCTGGCACTGCGACGCGGCTGGCGTGTACTCGGGCGTCGGCTCGGCTCAGGCCGCGACGTTCCTGCGCGGGATCCAGAAGACGGACGCGAGGGGCGTAGCCACGTTCAAGACGATCTATCCCGGCTACTACCCGGGCCGGACCGTGCACATCCACGTCAAGGTGCACCTCGGCGGGAACGTCGTCCACACGGGCCAGCTCTACTTCCCCGACGCGACGACGGATCGGGTCTACAAAGCCGCGCCGTACTCGAGCCGGCCCCCTCGCGCGACGCGGAACACCGGCGACTCGATTTACCGAAACGGGGACAAGCGCTCGCAAGTCGTCGTGCGCAAGCGGAGCGGCGCTCCGGGCTATCTGGGCACGATCGCGATGGGCGTCCACCGCTCCTAGCGCGAACTAGACTCGCGCGGTGAGCACATTCGACCGCCTCGCCGACCTGCCGCTTGCGATCGAGTCGTACGAGCTCGAGCGGCTCGAGCAGGCAGTCTCCAGCGACTTCTCGCGCGTGACGACGGTCGTCCACCTGCAGGGCGGCGGCGAGGAGGGCGTCGGCGAGGACGTCTCCTACGCGGCCGCGGACCACGACGCCCAGCTCGAGCGCGGCCCCGTCCTGCCGCTGGCCGGCGACTGGACGCTCCGCAGCTTCTCGGCGGCGCTCGGCGAGCTAGAGCTCTGGCCTCAACCGCCGGCCATGGAGGCACAGCGCGACTACCGGCGCTGGGCCTACGAGAGTGCGGCCCTCGACTTGGCCCTGCGCCAGTCCGGCACGTCCCTCGCGCGGGCGCTCGAGCGCGAGGCCAAGCCGGTGACGTACGTCATGTCGATGCGGTTGGGGAGTCCACCGTCGCTCGACCGTCTGATCGGGTGGATCGAGCACTACCCCACGCTGCGCGCGAAGCTCGACGCGACGGCCGAGTGGGATCAGGCGCTCGTGGACGAGCTCGTGTCGCTCGGCGTGGTGGACTCGATCGACCTCAAGGGCGCTTACCAGGGCACGGTCGTCGACAACCCGCCCAATCCAGCCCTCTA
>JALZOQ010000184.1 GCA_030913835.1 Actinomycetota bacterium
GTGCGTGGGCGTGGGTTCGCCTCGCAGTCGGCCCGGCCCAGCTGCGGCGAGGTGCGGGGCGGGGCAAAGAGGAGGAGGGCGACGACGTCGAGGTCGACCTGCTCCTGCAGCTCCATGGACGGGTGCCGCCGCCCCACGTGACGATCGTCGAGCGGATCGCGAAGGTGGGCGAGCGTCGGAGCGTGCTCGAGCGGCGCGACGGCGACTTGCTCGGCGGCTACGTGCTGGAGGCCCTGCCGCGAGGGCGCTACGTCCTCGAGGAGGCGACCGCGGTCGTGCAGGATCCGTTCGGGCTCGAGCGGCAGCAGGTGCCGTTGCGCGCCGCGGGCACGATCCTCGTCTATCCCCGACTCGTCGAGCTGGATCGGTTGTTCAGCGAGGTCGGCGCGCACGCCCAGGACGGGCGGCGGCTGCTCCTGCGCCGGCCGAGCGGCTTCGACCTGCACAGCGTGCGCGAGTACGAGGAAGGCGAGTCGCTGCGCAAGGTGCACTGGCCGACGACCGCTCGCCGCGGCCGGCTGATGGTCAAGGAGTTGGAGGACGCGCCGCGAGACGAGATCGCTGTCGTGCTCGATGGCGACGCTTCGGCGGTCGTGGGCGAGAGCTTCGACGTCCAGGTGCGAGCTGCTGGCTCGCTGCTCCGGGCGCACGCGCAGCGAGGCCGCCGGGCGGTGCTGATCGTGAACGCCGCCGCCGCGGAGTCGCACCGCGTCCATTCCGACGCGGGGGAGTGGCAAACCGCGCTCGAATTGCTCGCCTCGGTCGAGCCGAGCGCGCGCACGCCCGTGACCGCGCTCCTCGGACGCGAGGGCAACGCCGCCGTTCGCGCGCTCGAGCTCGCGGTGGTGACGGCACGGCTCGCTCCGGGGCTCGCCGACAGGCTCATCCAGCGAGCCCTGAACCGCCGGGGCGTCTCGCTTGTCTACGTCGACTCGTCCAGCTTCGGGCCCAAGGGGCGCGGCGGACCCGAGCCCGAGCTCCTCCGGATCCAGGCCGCGGGCGTAGCGGTGGCCATCGTCCGGCGTGGCGACGATCTCGCCAGAGCGCTGTCCGGCTCGGCCGCTCAGGAGGCCCTGCGTGCGTAGGCGGACGGCCGTGCTCTACGTGCTTCCCGCGGTCGTGATCGCGGTCGACTGGAACCGACTCGAGCGCCCGCGCGGCTCGACGCTTCAGCTCTCCCTGATTCTCGGCCTCGCGCTGCTTCCGGCCCTTGTGCGCCCGCTCTGGCTCAAGCTCGCGCTGGCGGCAGGCGGGCTCGCCGCCGCCGCATCGACGGCGTTCGGGGTCTCGTGGCTCGACGCCCGTCCCTTCGACGGACGCCATGACTTCTTCGGACCCTTGCTCTCCCGCTTCGGGAACGGCTTTCTCGATTTCTACGACTACCCCGTCCCGATCGATCCGGCCGGCCATCCCGGGATGCACGGCGTGATCGTGCTCGCGGTCTTCGGCTTCTGCCTCGCGCTGGCGCTCGCGGTCGCTGCGCGCCGCGCGCTCGCGGCTGGGCTCGTGCTCGTCGTCGGTGCCGGGTGGCCTTCGACGTTGTTCGCCGGCGGGCACGAAATCGGGCGCGGGACGTGGATCCTCGTCGCGCTCTTGGTTCTCCTGGCCGGCCTTGGGGCGACGAGCCTCGCAGGGCTGCGCCGCGCGCTGGTCCCAGGTGTTGCGGTCGTCCTGGTCGCGATCGCGGCCTCCTCTTCGCCGGCCCTCGCGAAGCCCGAGTTCCTCCGCTGGCAGAAGTGGGACTTCTACACACGCCCGGAAGCGGCGGTGGGCGTCCGGTTCGTCTGGGATTCGAACTACACGGGAATCCGTTTCCCGGAGGAATCGACGACCGTCCTGAAGATCAAGGCGCCGCCGACGTCGTTGTACTGGCGCGCCACGACGCTCGAGGGCTTCAACGGCATCGGCTGGGTCGAGGTGCAGGAGCCGCAGGCCGGCGTGTCGGTTGCCGCGGCGCTCGAGCCGTCGGACGCCTTGGACCGACGGCGGTGGATCGCGCAAGAGGTGACGGTCAAGGCGCTCCGCGACGTCCATCTCGTCGCCGCGAGCATGCCCGTCGCCTTCGATGTCCGTGGCGCCTCGGTCAGCTACGGCCGGGGAAACGTCGCGCTGATCCCGACGGGCTTGACGCGCGACCAGCGCTACCGGGCCTGGAGCTACGGGCCGACGCCGACCCCGAACCAGCTCGCGGGCTCCCGCGCCCGCTATCCGGGCGCGCTCGCACAGCAGGGCTTCCTCGCGGTCCCGGGCGTCCAGGCGGTGCCGGCATTCGGCGAGCCGGACCGGTGGGCGCGCCTGCGCACGCTGCTGGACAGCGCCTCGGCGCAAACGATCTTCGACGCGTACCGGCCGCTCGAGGTCAAGGCGCAGGAGATCGCCGGAGACGCCACGAGCCCGTACGCGGCGGTCGCGAGCCTGGAAACGTGGCTGCGTGGCACCGGAGGGTTCAGCTACGACCAGCAGCCGCCCGAGGCGCTCGGAGCGCCGCCGCTCGTCGATTTCGTCCTGCGCACGAAAGCCGGGTACTGCCAGCACTTCGCCGGTGCGATGGCGATGATGCTGCGCTATCTCGGCATCCCTGCGCGCGTCGCGGCGGGGTTCACGAGCGGCACGTACAACTCGAGCCAGGGCGAGTGGAGCGTGACCGACCACGACGCTCACACCTGGGTCGAGGTGTGGTTCGACGGGTACGGGTGGCTGCCGTTCGATCCGACGCCGGGCCGCGGTTCGCTCACCGCGACCTACAGCGTCTCCTCGCCGCGGTTCGACCTCAGCGCGATCGCGAAGTACCTCGGCGCGGCCGTGACCCGTGGCGAGGACGTGGCGGACATCAAGCAGAACGGCAGCTTCGGGCAGCGCGGCGTCGACCGCGGCAGCTTGTCACGGGCGGATCCGCCTGGAGACGCGTCGCTCCTCGCTCCGAATCGACCCGCCGGCGGGAGCTTGCTGAAGCTGCTGGCCCTCGTCGCGTTCGCTCTGGCGGGGGCGATCGTGCTGCTGAAGATCGTGCGGCGGGCGCGTCGCCACCTGACCCGCGATCCGAGGCGCATCGCCGGCGCCTGCCGCAGCGAGCTCGCCGACTACCTCGTCGACCAGCGCGTGCGGCTCCCGGAGGGCGCGACGCTCGAGGACGTCGGCGCGGCGGCGCGCGCCGAGCTCGCCGTCGACTCCTCCGCGT
>JALZOQ010000076.1 GCA_030913835.1 Actinomycetota bacterium
CGGTCTGGTAGCGAGAGGCGTCGGCAAGTGGCTCCTCTATGTACGGCGGCAGCGGGGTCTCGCCGGCGGGCTCCCCGTCGAGGCGCACCCGCCACCGGCCGTCCCCGAGATGCTCGACGAGCTCTACGGGTCCGTAGCGCCGCCCGGCCCGCAGGCGTCGCGTGGGACGGGCGAGCGCTTCCCAGGTGCCATCGGCGTCGAGCTGCTCGATGAGAAGGACCTCACCCTTCGGCCGCTCGATCGGAATCCTCGCCGGGATGACCCGCGTGTCGTTCACGACCGCGAGCTCGCCGCGCTCCAGCTCCTCCGCAAGCTCGGAGAACACCCTGTGCCGAAGCTCCCCGGACGACCGCTCGTAGACGAGCAACCGCGACTCGTCCCGGCGCTCGAGCGGCCGCTGCGCGATCAGCTCTGCCGGCAGCTCGTACTCGAGCTCGTCAGCCTTCATCCGATCCCAACGCTACCCTTGCACCGCATGGACGAAGACGCGATCGGGCGCGCGAAAGAGCGTCTGCGGGCCGCCGCCGAAGGCCGCACGGATCCCGCGGAGGTCGAGGCGGCACTCGAGCGGGCGCGCGAGGGCGTCGAGGCGCTTGCACAGCTTGCCGCCGAGCTCGAATCGTCGCTTCCGGAGCGCCTCGGCAACGCCGTCCAGGACGGGCTGCGCGAGCAGGTAATCCCCGTCGGCCGCAACCTCGCCGAGGTGCGGGGCCTGATGAATCAGGTGATCCGGCGACTGGAGCGGATCGAGGGCGACACGCTCAGCGAGCGGCACGCGCGAGTCGACGACCTCGCGCTGCTCGTCGACCTGATCACGTCGGGCTGGAAGAGCGTCGACGAGCGGCTCGAGCAGCTCGAGCGCAACCTCCAGTCGAGCGGCGGCGCGATCGTCTACCGGATCGAAGACCGCCGGCCCGACACGACGGCCGGCTCGTCTAGCTGAGGCTCGGAACGGCCCGCAGGTGCGCGGCCTCGCGCGCCGTCGGAGCGTCCGCGGGATCGTCGGTCATGACCTCGTGTCCCGGGAGGATCAGGAACCTCGCCGCCTCATACTCGGCCAGGCTCGCCTCGATTCGCGCGACGCACGCGTAGCTGCCGCACTCGCAGACGAACGTCGCCCGATCCTCGCGTGCGAGGCGCGCGGCGGCGGCGATCGTCTCGTTCACCCCGCGCCAGAGCGCGTATGCGCCGACCCCGATTTCCGGCTCTTTCATGACTCTCCTCGGTTCTGGCTCCCCCCGGAGCACCCCAAAGGATGCAGGATCGGTACCCCGTTTGGGTATCCCTCGACCGAGTGAAACGCGCTACGTCAGGGTGAGGATGAGCGCCGCGGTCGTCGCCCAGCCGGCCACGCAGACGAGGATCGGCAGATCCTTCAGGAGGACGTTCTCCGGCTCCTCGCCGAGGTCGTGGCGGTGGACGAGGAGCAGGTAGCGGAAGACGCCGAAGAGGACGAACGGGATCGTGACCATCATTGCCTTCGAGTCGCGGGCGGAGAACGTGTAGAGCGAGTACGCGATCACCGTCGAGGCCGCGACGACGGATACGAGCTGATCGACGAGCTCGAGCGAATAGCCGACCAGCACCGGCCGACCGGGCGTCGCCTCGGCACCCACGAGCACGAGCTCGCCGCGCCGCTTCGCGAGCCCGAGGAAGAGCGCCAGCAACGCAGTGCAGAGCAGCAACCACGGCGAGATCGGGACGCGCACCGCGTCTGCCCCCGCGGCCGCGCGCACGACGAAGAGCGCGCCGATCGCCATCACGTCGAGCAGCACGACCTCCTTCAACGCGAGGGTGTACGCGGCCTGGAGCCCGAGGAACGCAGCCAGGTGAAGGAGCGTCGAGAGTCCGAGCGCTGCCGTGAGCGCCACGGAGAGAACCGCGAGACCCCCCGCCAGCGCCAACGCCACGCCCCGCGTCAGCTCCCCGCGGGCGAGGGGGCGCGAGTTCTTCGTCGGATGCAGGCGGTCGTGCGGGGCGTCGCGGAGGTCGTTCACGACGTACGCCGCGCTCGAGGCGGCACAGAACGCCACGAACGCTGTCACCGCTTCGACCCAGCGGATCGCGTCACCGAGCTTGGCCGCGAAGATCAGGCCGGCGAACAGGAGCAGGTTCTTCGTCCACTGGCGGGGCCGCAGCGAGACGAGAGCCGCACGCACCGGCCCACGGGAGGGAGCACGGAGCGGAACGACCGTGCGCTCGGCCGCTGACACGCTAATTCCCGGCCGGTAGGACGAGCTCGAAACGGCTTCCCCGCCCCGGCGCGGTGTCGAGGTCGATCCGCCCGCCGAGCGCGCCCGCGAGCTCGTGCGCGATCGCGAGCCCGAGTCCCGTGCCGCCGTCGTCACGCGACCAGAACGGCCGGAAGATGCGCTCGCGCTCCTCTGGCGCGATTCCCGGGCCGGTGTCGCCGACGGCGACCGAGACCGTGCCGTTCTGCGCAGTCAGCTCGATGTCGATCCGCCCTCCGTCCGGCGTCCATCGGAAGGCGTTCCGAAGCAGGTTCGAGATGATCTGCAGCACCCGATCGCCGTCCGTGACGATCACGGGCTCCGCCTCGATGCGCTCACGATATTCGATCGTGCGGCGCCGCGCCTCCTCGCCGAACTCCGCGTACGCGGCGTCGACGAGCCGGCGCATGTGCACCTCCTCGCGATGCACAGTGAAGCGGTGCGCGTCGAGCTTGGCCAGGTCGAGCACGTCGCCGACGAGGCGCTCGAGCCGCGTCGCCTGGGCTCGGATCACCTCGAGCGAGTCGGCACGCAGCTCGGGATCCTCGACGAGCCCTTCCGAGAGAGCCTCGACGTGGCCGCGGATGGCGGTCAGCGGAGTTCGAAGCTCGTGCGACACCGACATGAGGAAATTACGGGTCAGCTGCTCGGCCTCGGCGAGCCGCCCGGTCATCTCGCCGAAGCGCTCGGCGAGATGCGCGATCTCGTCCTGTCCGGGCGGGACGAGCACCGGCACGTCGTAGTGGCCGCGCGAGACCTCGTCGGCGGCATTCGAGAGCTCGAGCAACGGCCGCGTGAAGCGCCGCGACAGGTACCAGGCGAGCAGGCCGGCGACCAGCAGCCCGGCGATCCCCGCGAGACCGAGCCGGCCGAGGAGCGTCAGTCGTTGGCCCGCAAGGTCCGTCTTCGGTCGCGCGACTACGACTGCCCCGAACATCTTCCCGGCCGGACGGACTGGTCGGGCCAGTGCGAGGTACGTCTGCTGCCGGCCTGCCGGCTTGAACTCGAAGGAGTACGTCCCGCGCTTCTGCAGACGCTCGAAGTCGACGTACCGGCGAGGCAGTGTCGGAAGGTTCCGCTGCCCGGGGAAGAGCGACCCGCCGAAGCCCTTCGCATACTCGACGAAGTAGATGTTCGTCCCGGTTCCCCGCCGCAGGAGATCGAAGGGAACGCGTTCCTTCCGGCTTCCCTCGAAGGAGCCCTGGATCGCACCGGCGAGGCTGTCGGCCTGCCGCCGGAGCTGGGCGAGGCTCTGCTGCTGCACGTAGCTCTGGAAGAGCCCGAGCGCGATGATCGTCGAGACCACCCCGGCGAGGACGACACCCGCCAGGAAGAGCGCCGGGAGCCGGAACCTGAGCGAGTGAAACACGTCAGTCCTGCTGGTTCCCCGCTTCCCGCGCGGGTCCTACCTTGTAGCCGACCCCCCACACGGTCACGATCGGCGAGGCATCGCCGAGCTTGCGGCGGAGCTGACGGACGTGGACGTCGACCGTGCGCGTGTCGCCCGCGAAGGTGTAACCCCAAACGCGCTCCAGCAGCTGGTCCCGCGTGAGCACGAGCCCGCGGTGGTCGAGCAGCTCCCAGAGCAGGTCGAACTCCTTGGGCGCGAGCTGGATCTCCTCCTCGCCGACCTTCACCTCACGGCGGCCGGCGTTGATTGAGAGGTCTCCGTGATGCAGCTCCTCCTCGACGTCGCGGCGCCGCTCGGGCGCTGCCCGGCGGAGCACGCTCTTGACCCGGGCCACGAGCTCGCGCGGGTTGAAAGGCTTGGTCAGGTAATCGTCTGCGCCGACCTCCAGACC
>JALZOQ010000204.1 GCA_030913835.1 Actinomycetota bacterium
CGTAGGTGTCGACGATGATCTTGCGCCCGGTCAGGCCGGTGTCCCCCATCGGCCCGCCGATCACGAACTTCCCGGTCGGATTGACGTAGACGAAATCCTTCTCCATGAGCCGCTTCTCGTCATAGAGGTCGTGGGGGAGGATCGGCCGCAGGACGCGGTCGACGATGTCCGGCTTGATCAGGTCCTCGGCCGAGATCCCGTCGGAGTGCTGCGTCGAGACGAGCACGCGCTCAATCTCGACCGGTCGCTGACGCCCGTCTTCGTCCACCTCGTAGCGAACGGTCACCTGCGCCTTGCCGTCGGGCCGCAGGTAGGGAAGGTCGCCCGCCTTACGCACCTCCGCGAGCCGCTTGCAGATCTTGTGCGCGAGCATGATCGGGATCGGCATCAGCTCCGGCGTCTCGTTCGTCGCGTAGCCGAACATCATCCCCTGGTCGCCGGCGCCGACCCGGTCGAGCGGATCGTCGTCGCCGGGATCGTGCTGTACCTCGTACGACGCGTCCACGCCCTGCGCGATGTCGGGCGACTGCTCGTCGAGCGCCACCACGACGCCGCAGGTGTTCGCGTCGAAGCCCCATTCGGAGTGCGTGTAGCCGATCTCGGTGATCCGCTCGCGCACGAGTCGCGGGATGTCGACGTACGTGTGCGTCGAGATCTCCCCCGCGACGACGACGAGCCCGGTCGTGATCAGCGTCTCGCAGGCGACGCGGCCCTCCGGGTCGTCCGCGAGCACCGCGTCCAGCACCGAGTCGGAGATCTGGTCCGCGATCTTGTCGGGGTGCCCCTCCGTGACCGACTCGGAGGTGAACAGGAAGTCTCGCGTCGTCATACCGGTCGCGAAGGCTACCGAAGGGCGGGCTACTCGATCCGCAGGAACGACCCGAACTTCGTCTCGCTGGAGTCGCCGGACCCGAAGGCGATGAAGCTCTCCAGCGGACTGATGTTCTCGCTCACCTGCGGCGGCAGGGCCGAGCCCGCGACCTGCGCGAAGCTCTCGAGCACCGGGATCCCGGCCTTCAGGTTCACGTACAGGAAGCCGCCCACGCTGTCGGGCATCCCGGCGGCCGCCTTCGCGTCCTTGAAGACCGCGTCGTCCTCGAGCGAGCCGCCGGAGCGGCCGCTGATCGCTGCGCGCGAGCTCGAGACGACGAGCTTCCCGTCGACGACGCCGTACAGAACCGCGAACTGGCCGAAGTTGAGCTCGGTGACCGGCTTGCCTTCGATTTGGGTCTGGCGCGGCGTCACGCCGCCCGCGAGCGCGCCGAGCTGCGTGGCGAGCTGCGTCATCGACGCCACCGCCAGCTGCGGGTTCTCCGGCTCAGCGACGATCGTGACCTCTGGGAACGGCGTGCCAGGCGCGACGAAGGCGACCGTCTCGTTCTCGAAGATCGGCGTGAGACCCTTCGCGACCTGCAGGAAGCCCTGGAGCTGCCCGAGGCCGGGATTGTTGAGCTGATCGAGGTTCTGCTTGCCGCCCTTGAAGTCGAGCACCATCAGCGCGCCGGACGGAACGTCCGCCAGCAGCTTGGGCGTGTACGAGGCGGGCTGGTTCACGCTGCCCAACGGCTGTCCCTTGATCGTCCCGTCGAGCTTGACGCCCTCATCTTGCGCGACCAGTTCGGCTGCAGCCCACTCGAAGTCCCCGACGCTCACTCCCGACGCGTTGTTCTGCGCCGCCTGCTTCGCCTGCGCGCCGTTGACATAGACCTTCGCGAGGGCCTCGTCTGCGAGCGTCCCGGTCGCCGTTTTGAACGTCTCGTCGTCGGCGAGCTTCGAGCCCGAGGAGCCCTGCTTGAACAAATCGATCGACGCCTGCTTGTCTGAGATCACCGTCCAGTCGCCGACCTTCTCCGTCACGAGGTTGCCGTCCTGGGCCTTCGCCTTCGCGACGAGCGCGTCGAACTTGGCCTCGTCCTTCGGCTGGGTGAGACCGACCGTGGCGCCCTGCGCGTCGAGCACGACGATGTCGATTTCCGGGCCGAGCGCCGGCTTCACGTCCTGCTCCCAGCTCACGCCGGAGTCGGCCTCGAAGCTCTGGCGCATGTCGGCCAGGAGCTTGTCCTTGCCGGGGAACTTGGCGAGGAGCTTGTTGACGGCGTCCCACTGACCGGAAGAGAGGTCGGTGTTCACCGAGATGAACGCAAGCGCCGCCGCGGAAGCCTCGTCCGCGCCGCTCGGAGCGCTCGAGGCCGAGCCGCTGGAGCTCGAGCCGCCACCGCCACCGCACGCCGAGAGGAACAGCGCGAGCGCGACGAGGTAGAACGCGAGGAACGGACGAGATGAGCGGCGGCGCGCGGTCATGAGTTTCACTCCTCAGTCGGTTGGCGGCCCATCAGATCCGAGACCAAGTCGGAGAGTAACTGGCCGGAAAGGACGGCGCACACTCCTTCAGTGATCGGCAGCTCGATGCCGACGCGGTGCGAGAGGTCGCGCAGGACCGGCGCGGTCGTCAAGCCTTCGACCACCTGCCCGATCTCGGCGGCGGCCGCGTCGGGCGTCGCGCCGCGGGCGATCAACTCGCCGGCGTGACGGTTGCGGCCGTGCTTCGACCAGCACGTCACGACCAGGTCTCCCATGCCGGCGAGGCCCGAGAACGTCTCCGCGCGGGCGCCGAACGCCTCGCCTAGCCGCGCCATCTCGACCAGCCCCCGGGTGATCAGCGCCGCCTTCGCGTTGTCGCCGAGGCCGAGGCCGTCCACGCCGCCGGCGGCGAGAGCGATCACGTTCTTCGCCGCGGCACAGAGCTCGACCCCGACAAGGTCGTCGTTCACGTAGACGCGGAAGACCGACGAGTTGATCGCGCCCTGCAGCTCCTCCGCGAGGGGGGGATCCTCGCTGGCGATCACTGTCGCCGTCGGGAGTCCGTCCGCGATCTCCTCGGCCATGTTCGGCCCGGAGAGAACGGCGACGCGCCTGCCCGTGATGCACGTCGAGAGCCGCTTGCCGGTCGCCGGGTCGAGGCCTTTCGTCAGGCTGAGGACCGGGGCGCCGCCCGGAAGGGATGCGGCCACGTCCGCGTAGGCTCGGCTCGGCACGGCCATGACGATCAACTCGGAGTCGGAGGGGAGGTCGCTCGTAGCCACGATCCCCACGCCGCGGAGGTCGACCGTCTTCGAGTAGCGCGGGTTCCGACCCGTCTCCGCGATCGCGCGAGCCTGATCCGGATCGCGGCACGCGAGCGTGACATCGTGCCCGCGATCTCTGAGCAGACCCGCGAACACCGTTCCCCACGATCCGCAGCCGACGACGACAGCTCTCATGAGCGGCTCACGAAATCAATTGTGACCGGCACGCCGTGCAGCTTGAACTTCTCGCGCAGCTGGTTCTCGACCCAGTAGCCGTAGTCGCGCGTGATCAGGCTGCGGTCGTTGACGAAGAAGCGGAAGCGCGGCGGACGGACGCCGGTCTGCGTGCCGTAGAGCAGATTCAGCTTGCGGCCACGGCGCGCTGGCGGTTGCCTGGCTTCGCGCAGCTCGGCGAGGAACTTGTTCAGCGCGGGAGTGGAGATCCGCGCCGTGTGCTTGTCGAACAGCTCGTCGACCTGGTCCAGCACGCGCACGATGCCGCGGCCCGTCTTGGCCGAGACGGCGACGATGGGTGGACGCTGCCGCAGGCGCCGCTCGAGCTCGGGCTTGACGTCGTCGAGCGCGACCGTCCCGATGTCCCACTTCGAGAGGACGACGAGCGTCGAGCACTGCGCCTTCCGCGCCACGTCCGCAACCGACAAGTCCTGCTCGACGATGCCCTCGCTCGCGTCGACGAGCACGACGGCGACGTCCGCGCGCTCCGCCGCCTCGACCGCCCGCAGCTCCGAGTAGTACTCGATGCCCTGCCGCTGCTTGCGCTTGCGGCGAAGCCCCGCCGTGTCGACGAGGACGAACGTCCGCTCGCCGCGCACGAGGATCGTGTCGATCGCGTCCCGGGTCGTCCCCGGCACCTCCGAGACGATCACGCGCTCCTCCCCGAGCAGCGCGTTCAGGAGCGACGACTTGCCCACGTTCGGCCGCCCGAGGATGGCGACCCTGATTGCCTCCTCCCCGGTCTCTCGGCGGCCCTGTCCGGGCAGCATCGACACGATCGTGTCGAGCAGATCGCCGGTGCCGTGTCCGTGCAGGCCGGACAGCGGGATCGGGTCTCCGAGACCGAGGCGATAGAACTCGGCTGCCTCGGCGTCGCGCGACGGGTCGTCGATCTTGTTGGCGATCAGGAGCACGGGCTTGTCGGCGAGCCTCAGGAGCTCGGCGATCTCCTCGTCGCCGGGCGTGATCCCGGCGCGCGCATCGACGACGAAGAGGACGAGGTCGGCTTCCTCGACCGCGGTGCGCGCCTGGTCGACGATCGAGCGCGTGATCGGCGTTTCGTCGGCGACGTCGACCCCGCCCGTGTCGATGAGCAGGAACCGCTTGCCGTTCCACTCGCAGACGAGCTCCTTGCGGTCGCGGGTCACCCCGGGCGTCTCGTGCACGACCGCGGCCCGGGTAGCCGTGAGCCGGTTTACGAGCGTCGACTTGCCCACGTTGGGGAAGCCGACGATCGCGACCGTTCCGAGCAGCGGCGCCTCTTCGCTCATGGGCGCGGCGGCGGCACGAGTCCGCGCGGGCGCCCGGCTGCGTGCACCTCGCGGAGCCACTCCCAGAGGCGGCGGATCTCCGCCTGGATCTCGGCGGAGGCCTCGCGGTAGCCCTTGCCGTTCCGCGGCAGCCCCTCGAAAGTCATCGGCTGGCCCCAGGCGACCGACACCGGGTGGAAGTTGCCGACCCGCCAGTTCTCGGTGCCGTGGATCGCGGCCGGGACGACCGGGACGTTCTCCTGCAGCGCGACCATGCCGGCGCCCGCCTGCACCTCACCGGGGACGCCGCTCCGCTGCCTCGTCCCCTCGACGAAGAGCCCGAGCGCGTGCCCGTCGGCCACGATCGTCCGCATCATCCGCACCGCCTCGCGATCGGACTCGCCGCGGCGGACCGAGAACGTCCCGAAGGAGCGGATCACCTGGCCGAGGCCGGGGATGCGGTGTGCTTCGATCTTCGCCATGTAGTAGATCGTGCGCGGGCAGGAGGCGCCGAAGGCGGCCGGGTCGAGCCAGTGGAAGTGGTTGAGCGCGAGCACCACGCCTCCGGTCGGCGGGACGTTCTCGCGCCCGTAGACGCGCAGGCGCGCGAACACCTGGGTCAGCGGCCCGAGCGTCAGCCGCCCGACGCGCCAGACGGCGTCGACGGCGTTCACTGCGCGGCGCTGGGCGCTGCGCGGCGGGCGCGGACGAGCTCCTCGATCCGCGCGACGACGTCCTCGGCGGTGAGGTCGGTCGTGTCGATCTGCTCCGCGTCGGCAGCCGGGCGCATGTTGATCGCGTCCCGCTCGTCGCGGAGGCGCAGGTCGGTCGCGAGCGCGTCGGCTCCGATCCCGGGCCGCTCGGACATACGGCGCCGCGCCCGCTCGTCCGTGTCGGCGACGAGATAGACCTTCACGTCGGCGTCGGGGACGACGACGGTGCCGATGTCGCGCCCCTCGATCACCGCGTCGCCCTGCTGGGCGAGCTCGCGCTGCGCGACGCGCATGACCTGCCGAACCTGGGGATGGCGTGCGACGACCGGGACCATCCGGTCGATGCG
>JALZOQ010000206.1 GCA_030913835.1 Actinomycetota bacterium
CGCGACCGTGAGCCCGAGGGCTGTTCGCACGGTCACGCGCGCGAGCCTAGCGGGCGCGCTCGGCGACACCTGCGCTCGCGGCGGTGACGACCCGCTCGTCGCCTTCCGGCCCTCGGATCCCGGGCAGTGCGATGAAGGCCAGGTGCAGCGCCCCTCCGATGAGCCCGCAGAGGACGAGTGTCCGGGAGGCTCCGATCGCCTCCCCGAGCGGGCCGAGCACCGCGTACCCGACCGGCATAAGGGCGATCGACACCGTCCAGTCGAAGGCGGACACGCGTCCGAGCAGCTCTTTCGGCACGAGCGAGTGCATCAGTGTTCCCCAGATCACGGAGCCGACGGTCATGCCCACGCCAGAGACCGCCGCGAAGATCCACATCTGAGGAACTGCGTTGGCGATGCCAAATCCAGCGATACAGGCGACGCCGACAGCCCACGACACGAGCATCAGAACGATGTGCCGCCTGGGCAGGCCGAGCTGCCCGAGCACTACCGAGCCGACAAGCCCCCCGATCGCGCCGAACGTGGCGATCAAGCCGAACTCGCCGGCGCTACCCCCGAGCTCGGTCTTGACCACATAAGGCACGAGGACGAACATGGCGCTCGTCGCGAGGTTGCCGAAGGCGGCCATCACGAGTGTCCCCCAAAGCCAGGTCTCCCGTCGGACGAACGCGAACCCGTCGCGAATGTCCCTGAGCGCCGAACGCACGTGCTCCGACTTTGCCATCGGCCGCGCGCTCACGGCGAGGAGGGCCAGGAACGAGACCAGGAACGTGCCGGCGTCGACGAGGAACGCGGTGCCCGGCCCCACGGTGGCGACCACGAGCCCGCCGAGCGCGGGCCCGATGAGCCTCGTCGCGGGGCGCACGAAGTGGTCGAGCGAGTTAGCCTGGACGAGCTCCTCGGCCGGGACGATCTCGGGGACGATCGCCGTGAACGCCGGCCAGAAGACTGCGTCGCCGATCCCGAACAGCACGACGAGCGCGATCACGTGCCAGAGCTCGAGCGCGCCCGTGACGGCGAGGACGCCGATCGCACCGACGGCCACAGCGCGGATGAGGTCGGCCGCCATCATCATCCGTCGGCGCTCGATTCGGTCGGTGAGGACGCCTCCGAAGAT
Organism: Actinomycetota bacterium; assembly: GCA_030913835.1. Taxonomy (GTDB): domain Bacteria; phylum Actinomycetota; class Thermoleophilia; order Gaiellales; family Gaiellaceae; genus UBA5186. The sequence continues at coordinate 1,118 of JALZOQ010000206.1, forward strand.
CATCAGCACGACCTGGGGCAAGACCCACGCGATGCCGACGTACGACATGGCGGTCGGCCGGTTGTCGAGCTCGAGCACCTGCCAGGCGATCGCGACGAAGTACATCCCGTCCCCGAGCAGCGAGACGGTCATGCCGGTCCAGAGCAGCGCGAAATCGCGCCGGCGGAGCGGACGCAGCATCTTGATGCGGCCGAGCTGCCTCATCCGCGAGACGTTACTGCCCGCGCCCCAACCACCCCCAAGGGCATACCCGATGCCCCTGCGGACACGCTAGCGAGGATCGTGTGCCGCGCCTGTGACGATTCTGTGCCGGGAAGCGCGATAGTGGCTCAGAGCTACAAAGTCCTGGGTGCGCGGGTGCGCGGGTTCGAGAGTGCGATGGGCTAGAGCCCGAGGTGCTTGGCGATGACCATCCGCTGGACCTCGTTCGTGCCCTCGCCGATCTCGAGCACCTTCTGGTCGCGGTACAGGCGCGCGATCGCCGACTCCTCCATGAACCCGTACCCGCCGTGGATCTGCAGGGCGGCGTTGACGACTCGATTCGACAGCTCGCCCGTGTACAGCTTGGCCTGCGCCGCGGCGAGCGCGAACGGGCGCCCCTGATCCTTCAGCCACGCGGAGCGATAGACGAGCGCGCGCCCGGCCTCGATCTCCGTGGCCATGTCCGCCAGCTTGAACTGCACGGCCTGGAAGGAGGAGATCGGCTTGCCGAACTGCCGCCGCTCCTGCGCATACGCGTACGCGAGGTCGTACGCGCCCTGCGCGAGGCCGACGCCCATCGCCGCGACGGAGATCCGGCCGCCGTCCAGGATCTCGAGGAACTGCCCGAACCCGCGGCCACGCTCGCCGAGCAGGTTTCCCCCCGGCACGGCCACGTCCTTGAACGACAGCTCGCGCGTGTCGGACGCATGCCAGCCGAGCTTGTGCATCGGCGGCGAGATCGTGTAGCCGGGAGTGCCGTTCGGGACGATGAGGTTCGAGACCTCATCGTCGTCCGTGAGCGCGGTGATCGTCACGCACGCCGAGATGTCCGTGCCCGCGTTCGTGATGAAGATCTTGGACCCGTTGACGATCCATTCGCCGTCGCGCAGCTCCGCGCGCGTACGGGTCGCGCCGGCGTCGGAGCCTGCGTCCGCCTCCGTGAGTCCGAAAGCCGCGAGCTTCTGGCCGGACGCGAGCTGGGGCAGCCACTCGCGCTTTTGCTCGTCATTGCCGAACTGGAAGATCGGCATCGTCCCGAGCGAGGTGTGCGCGGCCACCGTGATCGCGACGGACGAGTCGATCCGGGTCAGCTCCTCGATCGCGATCGCGTACGCAAGCGTGTCGGAGCCGGCGCCGCCGTACTCCTCCGGGATCGGGATCCCCATCAGCCCGAGCTCCGCCAGCTCGGCCACGAGCTCGTACGGGAACCGGCTCTCGCGGTCGAGCTCCTCGGCCAGCGGCGCCACCCGCTCTGTCGCGAACTCGCGGACGGTGTTACGGAGCAGCTCGTGCTCGGAGGAGAGGTCGAGGTCCATCGGCGGGCGCGATGCTACAGCCGCAGGGGAGGCGGGGCTCGTGCCGAACTCTTTACAGAGGTTTTTCGAGCCCTTCACTCATAGATCCCTGGTTCGTGCCGATACTGATGCCGGTCATGTCTGCCTTGCAACTTCACGTCCGCCGGCCGACGCGCTTCAAGCGGGGCTCTCGCCGCGCCAGCGTCGAGGTCCTCCTCGAGCGGACGTCGCAGCTCGCCCGCGAGCGCCAGAACCTGCGCCAGCGTGGCGCCGGCCCGGCCGCGCTCGAGCGGAACCGCGTCGCGCTCGCCCGTGCGCAGTGGCAGCTTTCGCTCGCGCTGATCGAGCGCTACTGCCCGGCGGCGTAGGCCACTTCCGGCGCGGCTAGTCTGCGGCGGTGCGTGAGCGCATCGACCGCCGAGCGATGGCGCTGCTCTCCGGCGGCCATCTAGCGACGGACTTCGCCAACGGCGCGCTCCCGGCGCTGCTGCCCTTCCTCGTCGACCGCTTCTCGCTGTCGTACACGCTCGCGGCCACGCTGATCCTCGCCTCGCACGCCTCGTCGTCCCTGATCCAACCGCTGTTCGGCCTCTGGTCGGACCGTCGCGGGGCGATCTGGCTGCTCCCGGCGGGAGTCGCGCTCGCCGGGCTCGGGATCGCCTTCGCCGCAGCCGCTCCGACCTACGGGCTCGTCGTCTTGTTCGTGCTGCTCTCCGGCGTCGGCGTCGCCGCGTTCCATCCGGAAGGGTCGAAGTTCGCCGCGTACACGAGCGGCGGGAAGCGCGCGAGCGGCATGTCGTACTTCTCGCTCGGCGGGAACGTGGGCTACGCGCTCGGGCCGATCGTGGCGACCGCGCTCGTCCTCTGGCTCGGATTGCGTGGCGGCTTGCTGCTCGCCCTGCCCTGCCTCGCGGTCGCTGCCGCCTTTCTCGCGGCGGCCCCGTACTTGCGGAGCTTCGCGCCGGACCGCGAGACCGTCCGCGCCCTGGGCGGCGAGGACCGGCCCGGGGCGATGGCGCTCCTGCTCGGCGTGATCGCCTTTCGCAGCGTCGCGTGGTTCGGTCTCGTCACCTTCGTCCCGCTCTGGGAGGTCTCGCTCGGGCACTCGAAGGCGGAGGGAAATCGCCTGCTCGCCCTGATGCTGGTCGCCGGCGGGGCCGGGACGCTCCTGATGGGCCCGCTCGCCGACCGGTTCGGCCGCCGGCCGGTGCTCGTCGGCAGCATCGTCGCCACGTCGCCGCTCATCTTCGTGTTCGTGGCCGTGGGCGGGATCGCCGGTGCGGTCGCGCTGGCGCTCGTCGGCGCCTGCGTCGTCGGCACGTTCGGCGTCACGATGGTGATGAGCCAGGAATACCTGCCGCGCCACGTCGGAATGGCGTCCGGCCTGTCGATCGGCCTCTCGGTCGGGCTCGGCGGCGTCGCGGCCGTCGTCCTCGGCGTCGTCGCCGACGCGGTCGACCTTCGTACCGCGCTGTACATCTCGGCCGTCGCGCCGCTCGCTGCGGTCGTGCTCGCTCTCTTCCTTCCGTCGAGCGGGAACGCGGCCGCGCGCTCAGGTAACCTCGCGCCCGCAATCGAGTAAGGGAGCGGGAATGGCGAGCGCGAAGGAATTCTTCGACGGGCTGGAGTCACGAGTGGACCCAGCGAAGACGGCTGGGATGCGCAACTCGTATGTCTTCGAGATCGAGGGCGCGGGCACCTGGAAGGTTGACGTGGACGACGGCAAGGTCACGGTGACCGAAGGCGGCGGCGAAGCAGACTGCACGATCATGGCCTCCGAGGAGACGTTCGAGAAGATCGCTTCGGGCGAGCAGAATCCGACGAGCGCCTACATGACCGGCAAGCTCAAGATCAAGGGAGACATGGGCGCGGCGATGAAGCTGCAGAAGCTCTTCTGATGCTCGCGACCGTCGACGGCTACACGATCTTCAAGTTCCTGCACGTGGTGCTGGCCGTGGTCTGGGTCGGTGGCGCGATCATGCTCCAGGTGCTCGCACAGTTCGCCTTGCGCTCGAAGCTACCCGGGCGCACGGCCGAGTTCGCCCGCGAGACCGAGTGGGTTGGGACCCGGATCTTCACGCCGGCCTCGATCCTCGTGCTCCTGATCGGGATCTGGCTCGTCTACGACGGCAACTGGGGCTTCGGGCACTTCTGGATCATCGCGGGCTTCGTGTCGTTCGTCCTGTCCTTCGTCATCGGAGCGGGGTTCCTCGGCCCGGAGTCCGGACGGCTCGCAAAGGAGATCGAGGCTCAGGGCGCAGACTCGCCGGCGGTCAAGGCGCGCATCAGCCGCATCCTCAACATCGCGCGCATCGACATGGTCGTGCTGGTCTTCATCATCTTCCTGATGGTCACGAAGATCGGGCAGTAGACCTCCTAGGGCTCGAGCTCGACCAGCACCGCGCCGCCGGCGACTCGGTCGCCTTCGCTCGCGTGCACGGACTTGACGGTCGCGTCGAACGGCGCCGACACCGGCGTCTCCATCTTCATCGCCTCGAGCAGGAGGAGCGGCTGGCGCGCGGTCACGCGGTCGCCTGCCTCGACTAGCACGCCGATGACCGTCCCGGGCATCGGCGCCGAGACCGTGCTGTCGCCGCCGCCCGGAACGCGCACGTGCGCGGCGGACTCGATGTCCGGCGGCTCCTGCGGCGGCGCCGAGGGCAGGTTCAGGCGGAACGCGCCTCGCCAGGCCTCGTCCGGCAGGCGTGCCGGCGGGGCGGACAGGGGCGGGTACTCGGTGAGGAAGGCCGTCGTCGTTCTGCCGGCGCGGAAGGCCGGATGGCGGACGAGCCAGCGCAGGAAGGGGAGGTTGGTCGTCACGCCGCCGATCTCGGTCTCGTCCAGGGCGTCGGTGAGCGCGGCGATCGCTTCGTCACGAGCGCTCTCGTGGGCGATGAGCTTCGCGATCATCGGGTCGTAGGCCGTCCCGACCTCGTCTCCCTCGGCGACACCGGCGTCGACGCGGATTCCGGCCGGAAGCTTCAGGCGCTCGATCCGCCCTGCCTGCGGGAGGAACGTTCGCGGATTCTCGGCGTACAGACGCACCTCGATCGCATGGCCTTGTATCGGACTGTTATTTGCGATCGGCTCGCCCTGCGCGATGCGGATTTGCTCGCGGACGAGGTCGATCCCCGTCACGAGCTCCGTGACCGGGTGCTCGACCTGGATGCGGCCGTTCAGCTCGAGAAACCAGAAGGCGCGCCCGTCGAGCATGAACTCGGCGGTGCCGGCGCTCGTGTAACGGATTGCTCGCGCAAAGCGGACGGCGGCATCGCTCATCGCGGCGCGCAGCTCGTCGTCGAGCGCGGGGGAGGGCGCTTCCTCGAGCACCTTCTGGTGGCGGCGCTGGACCGAGCACTCGCGCTCGCCGAGCGAGATCACGTTGCCGTGCACGTCGCCCAGTAGCTGGATCTCGACGTGGCGCGGCCGCTCGACGTAGTGCTCGCAGAAGACGGTGTCGTCGCCGAAAGCCGCTTGCGCCTCCCGGCGCGCTGCGGCCACGGCGTCGTCCAGCTCGGCCGGGTCGCGCACGACGCGCATCCCGCGCCCGCCGCCGCCTGCTGCGGCCTTGACCACGACCGGGAAGCCGATTTCGGCGGGATCGCCCTCCGGGACCACTGGGACACCTGCCTCCCGCGCGATCCGCTTGGACTCGAGCTTGTCCCCGCCGGCGTGCAGCGCGTCCGGGCTCGGCCCGATCCAGGCGAGCCCTGCGGCCTGGACCGCGTCGGCGAAATCCGCGTTCTCGGCGAGGAACCCGTAGCCGGGGTGGACCGCGTCGGCGCCCGACTCCCCGGCCGCGCGCACATGCTCGGCGGCGTCGAGGTAGCTCGCGATCTCGACCGTCTCGTCGGCGGAGCGCGCGTGAAGCGAGCTTCGGTCGTCGGGCGCGACGACCGCGACGGTCGCGATCCCGAGCTCGCGGCACGTCCGGAACACGCGCAGCGCGATCTCGCCTCGGTTGGCTACGAGCAGCTTCTCGATTGGCATGAGCGCCAAGATCCTAGGATCACGGCATGCCCGTCCGCCTAGGCCTGCTCTCAACAGCTCGGATCAACGACGAGATCCTGCCGGGCGCGGCGCCCTCCGCCGACATCGAGGTCGTCGCCGTGGGCAGCCGCGACGCGACGCGTGCACAGGCGGACGCGCGCGACCAGGGCATCGGGCGGGCTCACGAGTCGTACGAGGAGCTGCTCGACGATCCCGAGGTCGACGCGATCTACAACTCGCTCCCGAATTCGCTGCACGTCCCGTGGACCTAGCGTTCGGTCGAGGCTGGGAGGCACGTGCTCGAGGCGCTCTACCGCTCGGCCGACGAGGGCCGCTCGATCGAGCTCTGAACCCAGGACGGCCGGCGCTTCTCGAGGAACGCGCGCAGGCCCTCCTGGCCCTCGTCGCTCGCGCGGCGCTCGGCGATGCGGCGGGCGGTCTCGGGGCCGTCAGGGCGCTCGAGGACGAGGCGCTTCGCGGCCCGCGCGGCCTTCGGGCCGGCCGACATGACCTCTGCGAGCACGCGGTCGAGCGCGGCGTCGAGATCCCGCGCCACTTCATGCACGAGCCCGATCCGCAGCGCGGTGTAGGCGTCGAACGGCTCACCGGTGACGAAGTAGCGGCGCGCGGCGCCAGGCCCGATCTTTGCGAGCGCGAACGGCGAGATCACGGCCGGGATGATCCCGAGCTTCACCTCCGAGAAGGCGAAGACCGCGTCGTCGGCGGCGACCGCGATGTCGGAGCACGCGACGAGCCCGCACCCGCCGCCGAGCGCGTGGCCCTGCACGCGGGAGATCACCGGCGCCGGGCAGCGGTCGATCGCCTCGAGCATTCCGCGGAGGGCGTTCGCGTCGGCGACGTTCTCGTCGTAGGAGAGGTCCGCGGAGGCCCGCATCCAGTCGACGTCGGCGCCGGCCGAGAAGCTCGCACCCTCGCCCGCCAGCACGACCGCGCGCGACCGGCCCACGTCGACGAACGCCTCGGCGAGCTCCTGGATCAGCTCGGCGTCGAAGGCGTTCCGCCGCTCGGGGCGCGCCAGCGTGATCCTGAGGATCTCCCCCTCCCGTTCCACTCGCAGCGCGCTCACCGGCTGAGCTTAGACTCGCGTGATGGTCGACAACTTTCGAATCGGTGGCGAGCTCGAGGTGAAGAGGCTCGGCTTCGGCGCGATGCGGGTCACGAAGGATCGCGCGGCGGGCGTGCGCGTGCTGCGTCGCGCGGTCGAGCTCGGCGCCAACCTGATCGACACCGCCGACATCTACGGGCCCGAGACGAGCGAAGAGACCGTCGCCGAAGCGCTTCATCCCTACGACGGGCTCGTGATCGCGACCAAGGGCGGGATCACCTACGGGCCGGATGCGACGCGGCCGAGGGACGGCCGACCGGAATACCTGCGCTGGGCGCTGGAGCAGAGCCTGCGCCGCTTGCGCCTCGAGCGCATCGACCTCTACCAGTTCCACCGGCACGACCCGGACGTGCCGATCGAGGAATCGATCGGTGCGCTGGACGCGCTGCGGCGCGAGGGCAAGATCCGGCTGATCGGCGTCTCCAACTTCTCCGCGAAGCAACTCCGCGCGGCGCGGGCGGTCACGCCGATCGCGACGGTGCAAAACGAGTACAGCCGCGGCTACACGGTCTCGGGCGACGTGCTCGACGACTGCGAGGCGGACGGGATCGGCTTCATGCCGTGGGGCCCGCTCGGCGACTTCCGCGACGACCCGGTGCGCGAGCTGCGCTGGCTGCTCCAGCGCTCCCCCGTCCTGCTGCCGATCCCGGGCACCTCCTCGCTGGAGCACCTGGAGACGAACATGCGGGCGGCCGCTTGAGCCTCCACGGGGTGCTCGCCGCCGCGCTCACCCCGCTGACGAACGACGGGGAATCGCTGGACGAGGACGCGTTCGACCCCTACGTGGACTTCCTGGCCAGGTCCGGGCTGGACGGGATGCTCGCGCTCGGCACGACCGGCGAGGGGTTCCTGCTGCATCCGGACCAGCGCCGCCGCGCAGCCCAGCTCTTCGTCGACGCGGGGCGCGAGCGCGAGTCGCTCTCGGTCGCCGTCCACGTCGGAGCCCAGTCCACCTGGGACACGGTCGAGCTCGCCGCCCACGCGGGGGACATCGGCGCCGACGCGGTCGCGGTGATCGCGCCGCCGTACTTCGCGCTCGACGACCGGGCGATCCTCCTCCACCTCGCCGCGGCCGCGCGCGCCTGCGAGCCGACGCCGTTCTACGTCTACGAGTTCGAGCCGCGCAGCGGCTACGCGATCGCGCCGGCAG
>JALZOQ010000216.1 GCA_030913835.1 Actinomycetota bacterium
GTGCTTGGGAGGTGCAGGGCTGCGATCCCGGCGCAGTGCGGCTCGAGCTCGCGCAGCTCGTCGGGCCCGATCCGGCGCAAGCCCTCGACGCCGTTGGCGCGCCCGCGGCGCTCGAGCTCGGCGAGCGGCGCCAGCTCGGTCTCGTCGACCGCGACGATCACCTTGCCGCACAGCTCGTAGGGAATGCCTTCGCGCTCGCAGAACGCGATCATCAGGTCGCGTCCGCGCAGGCACAGCTCGGCCTTGAGCGACCCCGGCGCGTAGTAGACGCCGCTGTGCAGGATGCAGCTGTTCCGACCCGTTTGGTGGAGCGCCGGGCGCTGCTCCTTTTCCAGCACCGTGACGGAGGTCCCGGGGCGGCGCTCGAGGATCTCCGCCGCCGTCGCGAGCCCGAGGATCCCGGCGCCGACGACGAGCGCGTCGACGCGCTCAGCCGTCGCCGTTCCTCCAGAAGAGCGATTCGTCGAGCTGGCCGCTCCCGAGCAGGTACTCGATCTGGCGCAGCCGGATGAAGTCGCGGGACGCGAAGTGCTCGGCGGTGACGCCCGCGCGCTCGAAGATGTCGCGCAGCTGCTCGGCGCCCTTACGGATGTCCCAGGCCGGCTCGAACTCGGGGAGAACGGAGCGGATCCGGTCGAACGAGACGCGGTAGCTGCGGTTGTCGGCGCCGCGCTCTCCGATCGAGAGCTCGCAGCCCTCGAAGACGTCCGCCACGACCTCGGCGATCTCGCGCACCTGGTAGTTCGCGCCGGGCGCCCCGACGTTGATCACCGCGTCGTGAACGCGCTCGCGCGGTGCCTCGAGCGAGGCGATGATCGCGCGGCAGATGTCCTCGGCGTGGATCAGCGGCCGCCAGGGCGTGCCGTCGCTCTCCATCGCGATCACGCCGGTCGTGCGGGCCAGGCCGGCCAGGTTGTTGAGCACGATGTCGAACCGCATCCTCGGCGAGGCGCCGTACGCCGTCGCGTTGCGCAGGAACGTGGGCGAGAACGAGTCGTCCGCGAGCGCCGAGACGTCGCGCTCGACGAGCCGCTTGCAGTCCGCGTAGGCGGTCTGCGGATCGAGCGGTGAGTCCTCGTCGACGAGGTCCTCCTCCGCGTCGCCGTAGACGCTGCAGGAGGACGTGTACACGAAGCGCTCGACTCCGGCCGCCTTCGCCGTCTCGGCCACGTGCAGCGACCCTTTGTGGTTGACGTCGTAGGTGATCGTCGGCAGGAGCTCTCCGAGCGGGTCGTTTGACAGCTCCGCCATGTGCACCACGCCGTCGACTCTTTCGAAGTGCTCGGGACGCAGGCGCCGGATGTCCTTCTTGATCAGCTCGTAAGGAGGAGGGTGCGCATCGTAGAGCCGGGCCTGCGCGTAGAAGCACGCGTCGACGCCGACGAGCGCGTGCCCACGCTCGAGCAGGAGCGGAGGCAGGAGCGAGCCGATATAGCCCTCGGTGCCGGTGACGAGCAGCTTCATGGACGCCGCGCGGATCGTAGTCAGCGCGGCGGTCGCGTCCAGCGGCGCAGGCGCAGCACCGCCGGCTCCCGCCACGGCGCGGTCAGCTCCGCGCGACCGGCGAGGCGGCGTGGTCCAAACGGCCGTTCGCGCCCGTCGCGGGCATTGGTCCATACGCCGCGGTAGGTTCCTCCGCGCCCGACGTCCAGCCAGAACGGTTCCGCTCCCGGCTGAAAGACGACGTACTCGACTCCGGGCCGGGCGAGCACATATCCCGTCGACGCCAGCTCGACGCGCGGTCGCAGCTTCGCGAGATCGACCGCGCGCGCGACCTTGCGCGCCGCTCCCATCGCGCGCCGGGCTGCGAGGCGGTCGGGATGCGAGTCGAACGGATCCATGTAGATCGGGTTGTGGCCGCGGAGGAAGCTCTTCCAGACGAAGTCGTAGCCGCCGCAGACGCCGCAGAGGTGGTCCGAGTCGAGGAGCACGACCTTCCTGCCGTCCGCCGGCGGCGGCTGGTCGAGCCAGTCGCTGCCGTAAGGGGAGATCCAGTCCGCCCTGCTTTTCAGCAGGCTCGTGTTCGCAAAGTCGGCATGGACGTACGTCATCCCTACGGGATGTCGCTTCGGCTTGCGGCGCTCGTAGCTCTTGACCAGGTCGATCATCCGGTACTGCCACGGGATTGACGCTAGGTGGCTCTCGTTCGCAATCTCGTAGAGAACGTTGTCGTACGGGTTGACCGTGTCGATCACCTTGCGCACGTACGTGTCCTGCACCGCGGTGACCGCCGGCACGGACAGGGTGTGAACCTCGCGCCCGCTGCCGTCGCCATTTCTGTCGGCGTCGATTCCGTTGACGTTGTTGGCGGGGTTGAAGGGGTTCCCGCGCCAGCCCCAGCCCTCCTCCTCGAACTGGACAGCCCAGCCTTCGAACAGCATCACCGAGACGTAAATGCCGCGCCGCTCCGCCCTGCGCACACGGTCGCGGAGACGCGTGAAGTACGCCGGGTTGAACTGCCGGAGGTCGAAGCGCGGCTTGCCGTCGAGCGCCAGGCCGGGCCCCGTGCGACGCCAGAGGTGGAGGTCGACCGACGCAATCGTCCCGCACGAGTCCCAGCGCATGAGCTCGTACGCCCACAGGCGGATGAAGTTGTGCCCGTGGCGGGCGAGATCGCCGAGGTAGGCGTCGTAGCTGAACGGCGCTGCGGGCTGCCGCAGGCAGAAATCCCACGTCGCATTGCCGGCGAGGTTCCACCAGACGTGGGAGCCGGTGAGGTAGACCGCGCGGCCGGATCCGTTCGTGAAGTAGCGCGGGTTCGAGGCGAGCACGCGCAGCGTGCGGTCGGGGGGCCGCTCGCCTGAGGCGCCGCTCGTGGCGCCCGTCGTGAGCGCGATGCAGGCGAGCGCAAGCCCGAGCCGGGCCGGCCACCTCCGCCTGAATCGTCCACTGACCCCCATGCCGCCGCTTCGACAGCCTACGCAGAACTCGCAGGCCGGACGATCGGGCAGACTGAGCCCGTGGCGCCGCCGGGCAACCCGACACGTCCATTGGCGGCACTGATCGTCCACGATTCGCTGTCCGAGAACGGCGGCGTGCGCCTGACGCTCGACCTGGCGGAGCGCTTTGTCGCAGCCGGCGCGAGCGCCGAGGTGTTCGCCCTCCAGCCGGTGCGCGAGGGACGGGAAGCGGTCCTGCCCGAGGACGTGCGGCTCACTCGTGGCGTTCCCGAGGGCGGCCGATTGCGATCGTCCGGCCCGGCCGCGCTCGCGCGGCTGGTCGGCGCGTGCCGGCGCGCGGACGTCGTCGTCTCGGGGTCCGAGGTCGGGCTCGGCCTGCTGGCGGCCCGGACAGCGTCGCGGATCTCGGGCCGTCCCTTCGTCGTCCTGGTTCACGCACCGCTCGGGCGCGCGATCGAGCTGTGGGTGCCCGCGGCGATGCAGGGGCCGACGCGGAGGGCTCATCGCACCGCGGACGCGGCGATCTGCGTCGCCACGCCACTCGTCGACGAGGTGGTCCGAAACGGGCTCGACCCCCGGCGCGTGCACGTCGTCCCCAACGCCGTCGACGCACAGCTGATTCAACGACTCGCAGG
>JALZOQ010000078.1 GCA_030913835.1 Actinomycetota bacterium
TCGCGGACGAACCGCGTCGTCAGCAGCAGCACGATCGCGCCGACCGGAACGTTGACGAAGAAGATCCACTCCCAGCCCAGGTACTTCGTCAGGACGCCGCCCAGCAGGACGCCGAACGCCGCGCCGCTGCCCGCGACCGCGCCGGACACGCCGAGTGCCTTGTTCCGCTCCGCGCCCTCGGTGAACGTGGTCGAGATGATCGCGAGGACGGCCGGCGAGATCAGCGCCGCCCCGAGGCCTTGCACGCCGCGCGCGACGATCAGCATCCCTTCGCTCTGGGCCAGGCCGCAGGCGAGCGACGCGAGGGTGAAGAGCGCGGTTCCGTACATGAAGATGCGGCGCCGGCCGAGCAGGTCGCCGATCCGGCCGCCGAGGAGGAGGAAGCCGCCGAACGTCAGCGAGTAGGCGGTGATCACCCACTGCAGGTTGGCCTGCGAGAAGTTGAGCGAGGTCTCGATAGTCGGCAGCGCCACGTTGACGATCGCCACGTCGAGCACCGTCATGAAGAAGGCGCTGCAGATCAGCGCGAGCGCCTTCCAGCGTCGTGGATCGGGTGCGTTCGCTGCCATGAGTGCCTCCTCGCCGTTGGTTAGCGCGTGTCAACGCACCGGAGTGCGCGAGTATTTCCCACGTGGACGTCGTCGCGGCGTGGAACGAGCTCGGCGGAGCCTGGCGGCGCACCTTCGAGCTCGCGTGGGAGGCGCACGGGCGGAGCACGATTCCCGTCGGGGCGGTCGTCGCCGCTCCCGACGGGGAGATCGTGGCCGAGGGGCGCAACCGGATCTTCGAGAGCCAGGCGCCTGCGGGTGAGCTCGCGGGCACGCGGCTCGCGCACGCCGAGGTGAACGCGCTCGCGCACCTCGACCTCTCGCGCCGCTGGGAGGACCACACGCTCTACACGTCGCTCGAGCCGTGCGTGCTCTGCGTCGGCGCCGCGCTGCTCTCGACGATCGGGCGGATCCGCTACGCCTCCGGCGACGTCGTCGGAGGCGGCTTCACCACCCGCAATCTCTCGCTGCACCGCAAGCACGGGCGGCCGATCGAGCGCGAGGGCCCGCTGGACAGCCCCCTTGCGCTTCTCAGCGAAGGACTGCTCGCGGCGTTCTTCGTCCGCAACCTTCCTGAGAGCCCGCCGTTCGAAACGCTGCGCTCCCAGCGCCCGGAGGTCGTGGAGCTCGGCGCGGAGATCGAGCGGCGTGGCTCCGAGGAGGCTGCGCGCTCAGGCTTGCCGCTCGGCGCGTTCTTGCCGCGGATCGCGGATCTGCTCTAGCGATGCCGTCGCGGCGGCGTTGTCCAGCCAGCCGGCGCCGGCCCACGCTTCGACGGCGGTCCGCTCGTCCGCTGGAAGGCTCTCGAGGCAGTTCAGCGCCCGCTCCACACGGCGCGCCCGAATGAGCAGCGCGGCGGTGTCGAGCGTCAGGTCGACCACACCGATCGCCGTCGGGTCGTCGCCGGCGGCGTCGTGGATCCGCTCGTCCAAAATCTCCTCCCATTCCGTCGGCGGTTGACGGTGCGCCTCGTCCAGCAGCGACCTGTCGTGGGCGACCGCGTCGAGCGAGAGCTCGGACACGACGCAGCCGCAGATATCCGTGCCCAGGTCGGGCGCACTGCCCTCGTCGCTGACGAGTCCGCAGAGGCGCCGGAGCCGGTGATCCCACGCGAGCAGCTCGCCGGCGCGCTCGGACGCTGTGCGCCAGTCTCGAATGGCCGACGCAACTCCGGCGTCGTAGGCCTGCGCGATGCACGCGATCGCTGCGTCGATACGGCGTTCCGCGTCTGCCGGGTCCGCGCGGCGAAGCTCGCCGGAAGCGAGAGCGCCGCGCGCGCATGTGCGGATCGCGTCCGGAGACGCGGCCACTGCCGGCGGAAGCCCGAGCGCTTGGAACAACGGCGCTGAACGGTCGAGGCTGAGCAGAACGAGGGCGTCGGACCACCGACCGACCTCGGCGGGTGTCATCGGTGGATTTCCGGGACGATCATCCGCCCTCGAGCCATCCGATCAGACCGCCGATACCGACGCCGATCGCCGCACCGACGCTTGCACCGAGCTCTGCGCCAGCGACCGCGCCGGCCACGCCTCCGCCGACCGTGCCGACGCCCGGCGCGACGAGAGTCCCGCCGCCTCCTCC
>JALZOQ010000229.1 GCA_030913835.1 Actinomycetota bacterium
CTCTACCACGCAGACCACTACGCGCTCGTGCCGCGGATCGCCACGCCGGATTACCTTCCCGCGCTCCGGGATCTCGTACGCGCGCACGGCGTCGACCTGATCGTCCCGCTCACCGACCTCGATCCGCCGGTGCTCGCGCGGGCCCGCGAAGAGCTCGGTGCGCTCGTGCTGCTGCCCGACGCGGACCTCGTCGACCGCCTCGGCGACAAGTACCGCGCCCACGAGCTCTTCCTCGAGCGCGGGATCGGCTCGCCGCCGACGTGGCTTCCGGGCGACCTGCCCGCCGAAGTCGACCTGCCGGTGCTCGTGAAGGCGCGCGCGGGCTTCGGCTCCAGGCACATCTATCGCGCCGAGACTCCGGAGCAGCTTCGGTTCTTCCTCGGCTACACGCCCGTCGACTCGATGGTGCAGGCGGTCTGCCCAGGCGAGGAGTTCTCCGTCGACGTCTTCTGCGACCTCGACGGCCGCTGCCTGGCCGCGATCCCGCGCACGATGATCGAGTCGAAGGGCGGCGAGTCGATCAAGGGCCGGAGCATCAAGGACTGGGATCTGATCGAGCACGCCGCCTGGATTGCCGAGGAGCTGCGGCTCATCGGCCCTGCGAACGTCCAGCTATTCCGCGACGCAGACGGGACGAAGCTCGTGACCGACATCAACCCGCGCTTCGGCGGCGGTTTTCCGCTGCCGCTCGCCGCGGGCGGGCGTTACCCCGAGCTCGCGCTCGCGCTGGCGGCCGGCGAGCGTCCCGAGCCGAGGCTGGGCGACTTTCGCGAGGGCGTCGTGATGACCCGCTTCTTCTCGCACCTGTCCCTGACCGCCGCAGGCGACGGAGCCCTCGAGCCGTTCGCGGAGGACCTGCCGGAGCCCGTCGCCACCGAGCCGGGGGAGGCGTGATGCGGTATGCGGTGACCGGAGCCGCCGGGTTCATCGGCTCGCACCTCGCGGAGGCGCTCCAGGCTGCGGGGCACGACGTCGTCGGAATCGACGCGTTCACCGACTACTACGACCCCGCGCTCAAGGAGGAAAACGCCCGCGGGCTCGACGTCCGCCGGCTCGACCTCGCCGCCGACGAGCTCGACTTCGCCGGCCTCGACGGTGTCTTCCATCTCGCCGCCCGCCCCGGCGTCCGCAGCTTCGGAGACGTCTTCCCGCACTACCTCCGCGACAACGTGCTCGCGACGCAGCGCGTCTTCGAGGCGGCCGTCCGCGACGGAGTGCGCGTCGTCTTCGCGTCCTCCTCGTCCGTCTACGGCGAGGCCGAGCGGTACCCGACTCCCGAGGACGCAACGCCGCGGCCGCTGTCCCCGTACGGGATCACGAAGCTGACCTGCGAGCACCTGGCGCGTGCGTACGAGCGCAGCTTCGGCCTCGACGCGGTCGTCCTGCGCTACTTCAACGCCTTCGGCCCCCGCCAACGCCCCGACATGGCCTTCACGCGCATCGCCCTCGCCCTCGCCTCCGGCGAGCCCTTCACGCTCTACGGCGACGGGGGCCAGTCCCGCGGCTGGACGTACGTCTCGGACGTCGTGGACGCGACGATCCTCGCCATGGAGCGAGGCAGCGGGACGTACAACGTCGGCGGCGCCCACGAGGTGTCGCTACGGGAGGCAATCGAGCTCTTCGAACAGATCTCCGGCCGCGTGCTCGAGGTGCGGGAGCATCCCGCCGTCCCGGGCGACCAGCGGCGCACGAACGCCGACACGAGCCGCATCCGCGGCGAGCTCGGCTGGGAGCCACGCGTTGGCGTCGAGGAAGGGCTCAAGGCCGGGTGGGACTGGGCCTCCGCTAGAGTCGCCGCCCGATGAGCACTCCCGAGCCCGAGGGCGAGCAGGAAGTCGATCTCGGCCGCTACGGCAGCGCGCTCGCGGCGCGCTGGTGGCTCCCGCTCGCAGGGCTCGTCCTCGGGGCGGTCCTCGGCTACCTGCTCTCGGTCGGCGGCAAGCAGATCTACAGCGCGCAGGCGATCCTCTATCCCGGCACGCCGTACTCGCCGAGCGGCGGCAACGCGATCCAGAGCCCGCAGACGAATCCTGCGAGCATCCGCGCGATCGTCAAAGCGGAGTCGACGCTCCGGCGCGTCTCCGCAGACGTGGGCCTGCCGATCGGCACGCTGCGCTCGGGGACATCCGCCAACGTCGTAGGCGGCACGGTGCCGAAGGCGGGCCAGGTGCCGCTGTACTCGATCACCGTCAAGGGCGGCCAGCCGCTGAGGATCGCGCGTGCCGCGAACGAGCTCGCGCGGATCGCCGTCGCCGGCGTCTCGGCTGGGTACGTCGACGCGAAGATCAAGTCGCTTCGCGGGCAGGTGGCCTCTGACGAGGAGCAGCTCGAGTCGATCGACCGTCAGGTGGCGCAGATCGAGTCGTCGCTCCCCCGCGTCGGCGCGAGCGACCGGATCGCCGCTGCCGCCCTCGTCCTCGCCGCGCAGCAGCGCCGTGCGGTCGTCCAGCAGGATCTCCTCGAGGTGCGCCCCCTGCTCGCGCAGGCGGAGACGGTGGAGCGCGGGCGCATCCTCACCCGCGCCGTCGCGAGCAAGGCGACCGCGCGCAGCCGCCGCAACTCGATGGTCGTCGGCGCGCTGATCGGCACGATCCTGGGTGCCCTCGCGGCACTGCTCTGGGACCGCCTAGTCGGCCGCCAAGCCCGCCGCCCCGCCTAGTAGCCTCAGCAAGGGATGCTGGAAGGGAAGACCGTCGCGGTCGTCGTACCCGCGTACAACGAGGAGCGGCTGATCGCGGAGACGATCGCCGGCATCCCGGGCTTCGTCGACCGGGTCTACGTGGTGGACGACAAGTCCCGGGACGCGACCGTCGAGCGGGCGCGCGCGGCGGCCGACCCGCGCGTTGCGGTGATCGTCCACGAGAAGAACCAGGGCGTCGGCGCCACGATCGTCACCGGCTACAAGCGGGCCCTCGCCGACCGCATCGACGTCACCGCCGTGATGGCCGGCGACAACCAGATGGATCCGGTCGAGCTGGAAGCCCTCGTCCTTCCCGTCGCGCGCGGCCAGGTCGACTATGCGAAGGCGAACCGCCTGTTCACCGGCCAGGCGTGGCAGCAGATCCCGCGCCATCGCTATCTCGGCAACGCCGTCCTCTCGCTGTTCACGAAGATCGCCTCGGGCTACTGGCACGTCGCCGACTCCCAGGCGGGATATACCGCGCTCGGGCTGCCGATGCTCGAGCTGCTCGACCTCGACCGCATCTACAGGAGCTACGGCTTCCCGAACGACATGCTCGTCCACCTGAACGTCTGGAACGCGCGCGTCCGCGACATCCCGTCGCGCCCGATCTACGGAGTGGGGGAGAAGAGCGGGATCAAGGTGCGCAAGGTCGTCCCACGGATCGCTTGGCTACTCGTCAAGGGCTTCTTCTGGCGGCTGCGCGAGAAGTACGTGATCCGCGACTTCCACCCGCTCGTGTTCTTCTACATGCTCGGCTTCGTGATGACGTCCCTGGGCCTCGCGCTCGGGATCTTCGAGACGGTGCTGCGGATCATGGGCAACGGGATCCCAACGGCGACGATCGTGCTGGTCGCGCTGCTCCTGATCTCGGGCTCGCAGTTCATGCTGTTCGCGATGTGGTTCGACATGGAGTCAAACAAAGATCTTCGATAAGTACCTGCAAAACCGCAGTTTCTATCGGTTCTTGGTTCGATCAGTGTCGAGCAAAGATTCGTGAGCGGGGTCATGGGGGCGGGGACTCGCTGTTTGCCCATAGCGGACGTGTGAGGCGGAGGTCGACGGGGGATTCAGTCCGGCACCTCGGGCAGTTGTTCGAGCTCGGCGGCCGCGTCCTCCGCATCAATTCGGTGCAGTTCGTTCTCCCGTCTGCTCGGGCGAGCCCGGGGGGCGGGGTCAAAGCAGCGCCAGCAGCACGACGAGCAGGATGAGCAGGATCAGCAGCACGCCCAGCAGCCCGCACACGAGCAGCTTCCACTTCGCGCACACGTCCTTCGACGGCCGATCTTGACGCGGATCGTAGGGCCGGCCGGATCCGTCGGGGTTGCCGTGGACGACGGCGGCATCGCCACCTAGCGCGTCGACTCTGAGGCCCATGTGGTGCACGTAGCGCTGCATCAGCGGGTACCAGCGGTTGTCGGTCGGAATCGTCGTCAGGATGTGCTTGAAGACGGAGAGCGTGCGTGTCTCGTCGGCGATCATCAACTCGGCCTTCGACACGGGGATGCGGAACTCGGTCGAGCCGATGATGCTGCCGTCGCGGCCCGAGACCTGGTGGACGCTCATGTGGTACTCATCACCGTAGATCAGGGTCTGGGGCAGCTTGATGCTCAGCAGCGCCGGGATGTTGAGCTCGCGGCCGCCCGGGATCGGGATCCAGGTCAGGCCGGCGACCTTGAACCGGAGCGTGTGCCGGTCGACGACTTCGCACGCGAGCGGGCTCTGCCGCAAAGCTGCGAGCGCCTGAATCTCCGCGGTGTCGATGTCCGAGAAGTAGACGGTGACCTCGCTGTCGGCCGGGAGGTCGTGCCATCTGAAGATCAGCTCGTCCAGCCGATAGCGCTTGCCGACCGCGGCGAGGTGCATGAGGTCGACGGGTGCGGCCGGGCCTGGCTTCGGCAGGGCGGGAATCAGCGAGGGCTTGATCTCCAGGGTGTGCATCACCGTGTGCGAGTCGGGGCCGCCCGGATTGTCCGAATGCAGGATCGCGAGGTTACGCTGGGACAGGTTGTCGCTGGAGCCGGGGGTCTCGCCGGCGGCCGTCAGGTCGGGCTCGAAGAACACCTCGCCGACGACGCACATATGCCGAGCGCGGGTGAGGTCCATGATCGATCGGGACGCCGCGTCCGGCCAGGGACCGTCGGAGCCGCCCGGCGAGATCGGGATGCGCTTGCGGGTCTGGTTGATGTCTAGCCAACAGCCGAAATACGCCGTCACCTCGGCCCCGGACGGGTTGGGTGCGATGTCGCGCATTTCGTAGGTTGCATCGAGCGGCTGCGTTGCCATCGAGGCCGCACCCGGCTGGCCGTCCACGGTCTCGACACGCTCGGAGGCGAAGAACGGAATCGACGCGACCTCGCCTCCCGCGGTGCCAACGAGCGGCACGGTGCCGGGACCCACCGGGGTGCGCCGATACGTCGTGCTCGGATCGAACTCAAGCCCGGTGGCGGCGACGTTGAACATACGGAAGAAGCACTTGACGCGCTGCGCCGTGGTGGTCGTCGCGCGGTAGCGCACGCGCGCGATCGCGTAGTTGAAGATCGGCAGCATCGCCGGCCATGGGCCGTTCGTCCAGAGGTCGAGCGAAGCACTCGTTGACAGGCCTTCGAAGAGCGCGTTGCCGTTGTTTGCGGGGTTGTTCAACTTGTCGAGGCATTGCCGGATGAACCCGATCGGGTTGCCCGTGCCCTGAGTGACGTCCCCGAATTTCGTCTGGCCGGCCTCGATCGAGAACACGCGCACGTCGGTCGACAGCCACGCCGGGTTGGAAGTTCCCCCTGTGACGGCGATATCGAGCATGTACGGGTTCGGGGCGTAGGTCAGGTCGAGCGTCTGCGTGCAACTGTGATGACCGAGCGTGAACGTCACCCGCAATTGCCGGCTGTCGGCGAATGACGAGTAGACGTCGAGGTTCGCGAATCGCACGTGGAACGGAAACGTGATGCGCTGCGGGATGTCCGGCGATCCCGGGTTTACCTCCTGCAGCCGCGGTCCCGGCACTAGCGTGAAGTCGGCGCCGTCGACGAGCGCATTGGTGTCGGCCCAGCGGACCTCGAACGTCGGGGTGATGGTGAGTTCCGTGTGGATGAAACCGTCGTACTGCACGTAGACCGCGTTGTCGAAGGTCGCCTGGCCGCCGCCGCCGAGCGCCTGCACCTCCTCCCGCGAAAACGTCGAGCGATCGGTAATGACCGTGCAGCCCTGGCGCGCGATGCGAACGAACTTGGCAACCTGGCACGGCCGGCCGGCGGCGTCGACGACCCAAAGCATGTAGTACCCGGGAGGGGCCACGTTGCCGTTCGGGGGCGCCGTGACCCGGATGCGACCGTCGCCGGGGTTATACGTGAACTCGAGCCCGACGTAGCGCTGATCGAAGTCGTACGCGTGAGTGCACGACCCGCTGCGGATGAGCGCGACTCGGCGAACACCGGCGGCGTCCGAGACAGTCACGTCGAAGCTCTCACCGTAGGTCGCGGTTGGGGGAACGTTCGAGATCGTCGGGCGGGCACCGGCCGGATAGGCGGGAGTGAACAGCTCGATCCGCTTGACCCCGACCACGTTTGGATCGTCGCTGTCGGCATTCGTGTTGCCGCCGCAGGTCAGCACCGATCCGTTCGGCAGCAGCAACGCTGCCGAGTGATAGTTGCGGCTGTGCACCGGCAGATTGGGGTCGGCCGCCCACGAACCGAGACCCGGGCTGTACTGACCCGCCGCCCAGTCGATCCCCGGATCGTAGAGCTCGGCGGGCAACCGCTCGCCGCCGTCGCTGCCCTGGTTCTGGACGCCGCCGACCAGGCACACCTGACCCGTGGGCAGAATCGCCGCACAACTGTTGACGCGATTCACGTTCTGCGCGGTGGTCACGCCTTGCCAGGCAGGCGCCGCCGCCCCCAGGTCGATCCGCATCGCCTGCGCGAGCCCGCAGTGGAGGACGCGGGGGCGGTAGTCCTCGCCGGGGAGCAGCGGCAACAGCACGCAAGGGAAGCTCCAGCCGTCGTAGCCAGCCGGTTCGGCAATGGGGGTGCCGACATAAGTACCGTTGCTCGCGTCGTAGAACGAGCTGAAATGCGGACCGTCGGTCGGGTCGGCGGCGTTGGAGGTGTTGCTCGCCCACTGCACCGGCATCGGCGTCGCGAAGAACAACCGGCCGTCCGGCAGCTGGAAGGTGCGCGTGAAGAACAGAAAGCGAACGTCCGGGTCGCCGAAGTTCGGGGCGTAGTTGGCCGCGTCGTTCGCTAGCCTTGGTAGCGGAGCCCAGCCGTTCCCCGAGACGTTGTAGCGCTCGGGGGAGGCATTGCGGTGTCGCGAGTCGTCCTGGGCGATGTGGCCGAAGAGCGCCAGCACCTCGCCGTTTCCCATCGTCACCGCACCGGGGTACCAGCGCCCGCCGCCGGTCGACCCGTCTCCGTAGGGGTCGGGCAGGAGCCGGGCCGCTTCGACCCACTGGCGCTCGCGCGCGTTGTACAGCCAGCAGCGCCGGTGCCCCCAGAAGGCGAGGTCGTGCCCATGGCCGGTGCTCCACGCCTTCGTGCCGCCGACGATCAGCAGCCGTCCGTCGGCGGTGAACGCGTGCGCGGCGCAGAACACGTCGCTGTCGGGCGAGGGGATCGGCGCGCCGACGAGAGCGTGCGTGCGCACGTCGTAGACACGTGTCTTGCGAAAGTCGCCGCCGGGCTCCTGTTGCGCCGACCAGTGCTCGTCGCCGCCGAAGAGGACGACCTCTCCGTCGTCGCCGTTCGGCACCAGCGCGGCATGGATGGCGAGGATCTGCGAATCGACGACGGTGGGGTTCCAAGGCATGTCCCAATCCTCCTCGGTGCGGACCTAGCCCCTGCTCCTGGCGAAGACTCAGCGCGACAGCCGGTCCAGGCGTGCTGGGGAAACCGGGAGAGATCGCGCTCCGTGTTGTTCTTGGACGACGGCTGCGGAAACGTTCAATCTGTCCAGGGATCATTAGCGCGGAAACGCTGCTGGCGCAACTCACGGCCGAGCCCACAGGCGGCGAAGCCACGCTCAGTCCAAGGGGAAGGAGGAGGGCGGCTGCGTTCGGCGGCGGCCGGGCGCCTGCGCTGACCGGGCTCGCTACGAGTGACAATCCCCGAGTGGCTTCAAGACCTCGTGAACCTCGCGCGCGACGCTCTCGACGCCGGCGACGGCGAGATCGACGACGACCGCGTCCGCGAGGGCGGCCTCTCGCCCGGCGACCTCAGCCAACTCGGGCTGTAGCCGGCCCGCCGTCCGCCCGTCCGGACCTGGGAGCGGCAGCGGCGGCCCCGCGACCCACCCGAGCCTGCCCTGCCTCACACGCGGCCACACGGAGGCGACCCGGCGGGGATGCGGGCCGGACTGTTCGCGTTTCTCGACGTCGATCCGACCTTCGCGCCGGACACGAGCAAGCGGTACAACCGCAGCGGAGGGCTGATCGGCAACCCCGTCCTGCGAGCGGCCTGGACTCGATCGGCGCTGCCGCGGGCCGTGGTGCGCCGCTACGTTCCGGAGAGCGTCCGCGACCGGGTGTTCGCCGGGTTCACCCGCAAGCTCGTGCCGGCGTCTCTCGACCCGGAGCTTCGCACCAAGCTGACCGAGCTCTACCGGGAGGACACCGAAGTTTTGCAGGAGCTCCTCGACCGCGACCTTTCGCACTGGCTCGCGTAACACTGCAGCCGTGACCACGCCGATTCGGGTGCTCGAGCTGTGCGTGCTCGGTTTTGCAACCTGGCCGGGTGTCAGGCTCGCGGCGTCCGGGTCGCTGCGCCGGCAATTCCCGGCGGTCTATGCGGGCGCCCTCTTGGCGCTCGTGCTCTGGGGCTGCGGGGTCGCTCTCGTCGCGGTCATGGCGCCGACCGGCCTCCATGTCCTTGCCGCGCTGATCGCGGCCGCGCTCGCGGTGGCGACCGTACGCGCCCGGACCGGCTTCCGATTCGCGCGGCGGCTACCTCCGGGCTCTCTGTCGCTCGTCGAGTCGATCCGAGCGCTCGCCGACCGGCGCTTCTACCTCGACAAGGCACGTCGCCACGGCCCGATCTTCAAGACGGCGCAGTTCAACCACAAGGTCGTCTGCGTCCTCGGGCTGGAGCGCGGGCACGGGCTGCTTCGTGACCACGCCGCGTCACTGGAGCCCACTCCTCAGCCCTTCACGCGGGAGATCTCCGGCGGCTTCCTCCGCTACATGGAAGGAGATACGTACAGGCTGTACGGGCCGCTCTTCCGCAAGGCGCTCGCGCGGCCGGTGATGGCCGCGGCCGGCCAGGTCACCCTCGAGGTGACGCGGCGCGAGCTCGACCGGGCGGCCGCCGACTGTGTGCGGTCGCCGCATGGCGGAGTTCGGCCTGCCCTCTATCTCGAGCGAGTGGTCCACGGTGCTTTCTTGCGGGCGCTGTTTGGCATCACGCCCGGGTCGGTGGAGGAGGATCGCGTCGCGGATCCATTTCGTCAGCTCGCCCGTCAGAGCCTGGGGGCCCCGCTCGAGGCCTCGACCAAGGACGCCCTCGGGCTCCTCCGCGAGGAGCTGGCCGGGCACCTGGCGCGGCAGCTCGACGGATCTCCAGTCACCGCCACCTCCGCTCTCACCGAGCTGAACCGGATCGACGCGCGCATGCCCGACGAGACCTGCTACGACAATCTGCTCTTCACCCACAAGGTCGCGACGGCCAATGTCGCCAGCCTGCTGCACTGGTTGCTCGCGATCCTGGGCCGGCACCCGAGCTGGCTGGCCCGTGGCAGGGCTGAGCTGGACTCCCCTGGGCCGTCCGACGGACCCCCTCTCTCCGAGCGTCTCGTGCTCGAGACGCTTCGACTTGCGCAGAGCGAATATCTCTACCGACAGATCGCACGCGACATCGAGTACGAGGGCTTTCGCCTGCCGGCGGGTTGGATGCTCCGGATCTGCGTGTGGGAGAGCCATCGCGACGCCGACATCTTCGAAGACCCTGAATCGTTCAACCCCGACCGCTTCCTCGCCAACGCGTTCACTCCAGCGGAGTACTCGCCCTTCGGCTGGAGCGGGCACGCGTGCAACGGCGTGCCGCTCGCGATGCTCATCTCCCGGACGTTCGTCGAGGAACTCGTCCGACGCTTCGAATTGACGGTCTCCCACGCCGAGCCCGTCGAGCGTGACTTCCGACACTGGAGCCACTGGCGACCCAGCTCCAGACTGGAGCTGAGGCTGGCTCCGCAGGGCACCGGCACCTGACGTACTACCCTGCGCCGCGATGGACGTGCTGAGCCCGAGCTCGCTCGAGGAGGCGCTGCGGCTGAAGGCGCAGTTTCCCGACGCTGTGCCGATCGCCGGCGGCACCGATGTCATGGTCGCGCTCAACTTCGACCGGCTGCGACCGTCGGCGCTGCTGAACCTGAGCGAAGTGCCGGAGCTCCGCGGCTGGTCGCGCGAGAACGGCACACTTCGCCTCGGCGCCGGGCTGACGTACGCCGAGGCGATGCAGGAGCCGCTCTCGGCCCTGTTGCCCGCGCTCGCCGAGGCCGCGCGGACGGTCGGCTCGCCCCAGATCAGGAATCGCGGGACGATCGGCGGAAACCTCGGTACTGCTTCGCCCGCCGGGGA
>JALZOQ010000238.1 GCA_030913835.1 Actinomycetota bacterium
CTTGCCGCGCCTGACACGCGCGCCCTCGGGCAGCGGGATCGCACCGGCCTCGGACGCGCAGGCGACGAGTCCGTCGTCGGTGACCGCGTAGCGCAGCGGCCGCAGGCCGTTGCGGTCGAGGGCGGCGCCGACAACCCGCCCGTCGGTGAAGACGACCGCGGCCGGCCCGTCCCACGGCTCGACGAGGCCGGCGTGGTAGCGGTAGAACGCCGCTACGGGGTCGCGCGCCGACCGGGTGTCGGGCGCCTCGGGGATCAGCATCGCCAGCGCGTGCCGCACGTCGCGGCCGCCGTGGACGAGTCCTTCGACGGCGTTGTCGAGCATGCCCGAGTCGGAGGTGTCCAGGTCGATCAGCCCCGGCTCCCGAGCGCGCATCCAGTTCACGTTCCCGGCGATCGTGTTGATCTCGCCGTTGTGGCAGAGCAGCCGGAATGGCTGCGCCCGCTCCCACGACGGCTCGGTGTTCGTCGAGAAGCGTTGGTGGAAGATCCCGAACGGCACCGCGAGGCCGGGGTGCCGGAGGTCGGGGTAGAACGTCGCGAGCTCCGAGGCCGCGCAGAGCGCCTTGTAGACGACCGTCCGGAACGAGAGCGAGGCGATGTAGGCGCCGCCGGCCTGCTCGGCCCGTCGGCGGGCGCGGTACGCGCGGTTCTCGGCCTCGGCGAGGGTCGCCCCGTACGGGCGGAGGAGGATCAGCTGCTCGATGCGCGGCGCAGTCGACCGAGCCCGCGCGCCGAGCGCACCCGGATCGATCGGCACCGGCCGCCAGCCGCCGGTCTCGATTCCCTCGGCCTGGCACGCCCCCTCGATCGCCGTCCGCACCGATTCGTCCTGCAGGAAGACCATCGCGAGCCCGCACCACGGCCCGGGGACGAGCGCGGCGGGAATCGGCAGGAGAACGCCTGCGCCGTCGCCGGTGCGGCCGTCCGCGGCAACCGCTCCGCGGTGGCCGACGCGTCGCAGACCCTCGAGCAGCGCTTCGACGATGGCGCGGGACGGCCGTCCTTGCACGTCGGCGACGAAGCCGATGCCGCAAGAATCTCGCTCTGCGCGTGGATCGTGGAGGCCGTGCTGGACGGCAACCATCCCCTTCGGTGTGCTGCTCGGAGGATCCGCCTGTGGAATCGGCTAGCCGGCGAAGGCGGGAGGACGAGGGCGCCGGCTAGCAGGCGTCGAGGCGCGCAAGGCTCACAAGGAGAAACCGCTTGGTGAACGCGCGCCGCATGAAGACGGCCACAGTAGTGAACGGCTCGGACAGCGGCAAGACGTGCGGTCTGCGTACGCACTTGCGTCGAGCGTCCGCTCCAACGCAACGTGGCGTCGTCGACCCCGACGCGCCCTTTCTCGAGAAGACGTTCGCCACCGAAGATCTCGTCCACTGCATCCGCGAGGTCCTCGGGGAAGCGCTCGTTCCCGCCGACTCGCTGACCGGGCGGCGCTTCATACACTCCTGCGGTGGACGACGCAACGATCGCCGAGGCCCGCGCGTACAACGCCGAGCTCGCGCGGTCGCTCGAAGGTATGCGGCCGGTCGAGACGGTCCCGCCGGCGGTGACCCGCGCGGCGCGGCGCGAGGGCCGAGGGATCGATCCACCGCCCGTATTTCTCCCGCACGCGCAGAACCTCGAGATCCCGGGGCGCTCAGGGCCGATCCGCGTCCGCGTGCTCGCTCCCGAGGCGGAGGCGGCCGGCGTCTACCTGCATTTTCACGGCGGTGGCTGGGTGCTCGGCGCCTGCGACATGCAGGATCCGCGGCTCTGGGAGCTCGTCCAGCAGACGGGCCTGTGCGCCGTCAGCGTCGATTACCGCCTCGCGCCCGAGCACCCGTACCCGGCGGGGCCGGACGACTGCGAGGACGTCGCGCGCTGGCTCGTCGACGGTGGCGCCGGTGCGCTGGGCGCGCCGAAGTGGATCGCGATCGGCGGTGAGTCCGCGGGAGCGCACCTCGCCGTGCTGACCCTGCTACGGCTCCGCGATGACCGCGACGCCGGGGCGTTTCGAGCCGCGAACCTCATCTTCGGTGCGTTCGACCTGTCGATGCAGCAGTTGCAGGGCGAGGCGCACCCCTCGCTGACGCCGTCGGCGATGCGCTGGTTCGCCGAGTGCTTCCTGCCGGGTCTCGACGTCGAGGCGCGCCGGGATCCCGGCGTTTCGCCGCTCTACGCCGACGTCGCCGGATTGCCGCCTGCGCTCTTCACGGTCGGCGCGCTCGACGTGCTCCTCGACGACTCGGTTCACCTCGAGGAGCGCTGGCGCGCTGCGGGAAACGACGCGGAGCTCCGAATCTGGCCAGAGGCGGTCCACGGGTTCACGTCGTTTCCGCTCGCGCTGGGTCGAGCGGCCCTGCAGACGCAGTACACGTTCCTGCGCGAACGCCTGCCGGCAGCAGCGTCGTAAGATCGCCCATGCAGTTCGACGGCAGCCAGATCCAGAACGCGATCTACGTCTCCGGCGAGTCGCCGTGGCCGGTTGCCTTCGAGGACTGGGAGGCGCGCGCCCGAGAGCTGCTCGAGCCCGGGCCATTCGACTACATCGCCGGCGGGGCGGGCGCCGAGGCGACGATGCGCGCGAACCGCGAGGCGTTCGAACGGCGTCGGCTCCGTCCCAAGATGCTGACCGGAAACGCCGGTCGCGACCTGTCCGTGGAGGTGCTCGGCACCCGCTCGCCGGTCCCGTTCTTGCTCGCTCCGGTCGGAGTGCTGTCGATCGCGCATCCCGAAGGCGAGCTCGCCGTCGCTCGTGCCGCGGCGTCGCTCGGCATCCCCCTCGTCCTCTCGAGCGCGGCGTCGCACTCACTCGAGGAGGTCGCCGGCGAGCTGGGCGACACTCCCCGCTGGTTCCAGCTCTACTGGGTCAGCGATGCCGAGGTCGCGGGCAGTCTCGTCGACAGGGCGGCCGCGGCGGGCTACTCGGCGATCGTGGTCACCGTCGACACGCTGACGCTCGGCTGGCGACCCCGCGACCTTACGCACGCCTACCTGCCGTTCCGCGAGGGGGAGGGGATCGGGCAGTTCACGAGCGATCCGGTGTTCCTGGAGCGGCTCCCGGTTCCGCCCGAGGAGGATCCGCTCGTCGCGGCCGGGACGATGCTCTCGATGTTCCCGAACCTGAAGCTCGGCTGGGACGATCTCGCCTGGCTGCGCGACCGGACCGAGCTGCCGATCCTCGTCAAGGGGATTCTCCGCGGCGACGACGCGCGGCGTGCGTTCGACCTCGGCGTCGACGGAATCGTGGTCTCGAACCACGGCGGCCGGCAGGTCGACGGCGCGGTCGCCGCGCTCGACGCGCTCGTCGAGGTGCGCGAGGAGGTGGGGCGCGAGCCGGTCGTGCTGATGGACAGCGGCATCCGCGGCGGGGCGGACGTCGTGAAGGCGCTGGCGCTCGGAGCCGATGCCGTCCTCCTCGGGAGGCCGTACGCGTACGGACTCGCCGTCGGCGGGGCGGACGGCGTGGAGGCGGTGCTGCGGAACCTCGCCGCCGAGACGGACCTGACGCTCGCGCTGATCGGCGTCTCCGGCGTGCGCGAACTCGACTCCTCGTGGATCGCGGCGTCGTAGTCGCGGAGCTCGGCCGGCTCGCCGTCGAGCCGATCGAGCTGGCCG
>JALZOQ010000241.1 GCA_030913835.1 Actinomycetota bacterium
GCGTAGAGCTCACCGCGCGCGTCTTCGCCGAAGGACGCGAGCAGCTCGGGCACGACGAACGCCTCACGGCGCACCGCCCTGGCCTTGCCACCGACGACGCGCAAGCTCCGGACGGTGCCTGTGCACAGGTCGCCGTAGAAATAGCGACCGCGCTCATGGGCGAGCCGGCGCCCGCGGTAGACGTAGCCGCCGATCATCGAGGAGCAGCCGCGCTTGGGATGACGGTACGCCGCGAGCGGGAACGTCAGCGCCTCGGGTGCCGTGAGCGGTGCCTCGCTGATGCGCCGGCGTCCCTCGAACGCGCTCCACCCGAAGTTCGGGACGACGGCGTTCCTCGCGCTCAGGTAGTCGACCTCTTCCCAGTGCAAGTCGCCCACGTCACCGACGTACAGGTCGCCGTTCTGCCGATCGAAGGAGAACCGCCAGGGATTGCGGAGCCCGTACGCTACGACCTCGAACGGCTGATCAGGCCGATCCACGTCGAGCCGGATGATCTTGCCGAGTGGACTGGCGAGATCCTGCGCCGCCTCCGGGATCAACCCGTCCCCGAGTCCGACGTAGAGATGCCCATCCGGTCCGAACGCGAGTTGCCCGCCGACGTGTGCAAGCGGATGTGGCGACGTCTTCGCCCTGAAGACCACTCGCGCGGTTTGCAGGAGCGCGTGTCCGCCGCTCGAGCGGAACTCGACGACGTAGACGTTGCCGTTCCGCCCCGAGTAGTGGACGAAGAAGCGTCGGTTGCGGGCGTAGGCCGGGTGAAAAGCCACGGAAAAGAGACCGAGCAGCTGCGTGGTGCGAACCCGGCTGCGGATGTCGAGGAACGGGTTGGGGCGAAGCCGGCCGCGCACGGCCACGCGAATCACGCCGCGCTTCTCGACGATGTACAGGCGATCGAGCTCGCTGCGCGGCGCGGTGAGATACAGGGGCTCACGCAGGCCCGAGACGACCGGCACCAGGCGAAGCGGGCTCGCGGGCGGCCGTGCACCCGCAGCAGCGCCGGCCGCGAGGAGCCCGCACAGCGAGCACCCGAGCAAGAGACGGCGGAGAGGGGGCGCCACTAGCCGTTGATCGTTACGGAGACGATCAGGGCGACGGAGTTGAACGCAGCGTGGACGAGTATCCCTGGGTAGACGCTGTTCGTCCGGGCGCGCAGCCACCCCAGGGCCACACCGAACAGCGCGAGAATCGGGAGCGCGTTGAGGAGGCCGTGGTAGAGCCCGAAGGCGAGGCCGGTTCCGAGGATCGCCGCGGTGGTTCCGAAGCGCGCGAGCAGGTGGAAACCGATCCCGCGGAAGAGCAGCTCTTCGACGACGGGCGCGAGCACCGCGATGACGACGAAGTTCGCCGCGAACTGGGCGGCTCGACTCGGGTCCCAACGGTCGGGGGTCAGCCCTTGCTCCTGGCCCCCTTGCACTATCCGGTCGAGCAGGCCGAGCCCGATCCAGCAGGCGAAGAAGGCGAAGGCCGCGAGGCCGAGCGCGCGTCGCCACGAACGCGGCCGGCGCAGCCCGAGGCGCGCGCGGCTCCCGCCGCTGATGGCGATCGCGATCGCCAGGAAGATCCCGAACTGGACGGCGCCGCCGATCGCGGTGGTCCATTCGTACAGGACGGTACGGTCCGGGCGATTGTCGCCCGCGAAGCGCGACGCGTACCCGAGCGCGGCCACGAAGCCGACCGTCGCCAGCCAGAATCCGAGTCGCGCGTCGCTGCGCTCGCTGCCGGTCGTCTCGATCACGCGAGCTTCTCCACGACGCTCGCGAGCGGCGCCGGCGCGAATTGCATCCCGGCGGCGCGGGCGCCGTCCTCGTCGTAGACCGGTTCGTCGCCGACATGCAAGGCTCGCGACGGGTCTACGCCGAGGCGCTCCAGCGCGATTCGGTAGAGCCGCGGATCCGGCTTGGCCACTCCTTCGGCCGCCGCCGTGACGACCTCGGCGAACCAGTGTCCGAGCCTGGCCCGCTCGAGATGCTCCGCCAGCCCCCCGTCCCAGTTGGAGACGACGGCCAGGACGAGCCCCAGCGACCGGAGCTCCCTGAGCGCCCCCTCCACGCCGTCGATCACGGCGAACACGAGCCCGTCGCCGAACGGACCCGCGAAGCTCGCTCCGTCGAGCTCGGCGACGCCGGCTCCTTCGAGGAAGACCGCGGCGCAGCGCTCGCGGAGATCGCGCAGGCTCGCCGGGTCGCGCCCTTCCAGCTTGTGCTCCGAGTAAAAGGCAATCTCGGCCTGGAGGCCTGCCGCGACTTCGTCGTCCGTGCGCTCGACTCCGCGCTCGCGCAGGGTGGCCGCCAGTCGCGGCACCGGCTCGTCCAGCTCGACGAGCGTTCCGTAGGCGTCGATAGTGACCGCGTCGAGGTCCGCGGCTACGAAACCCATTGCCACAGGGCCCATTGCGTGACCGCGACGCCGAGCGCCAGCGCCCAGATCGCCGCGCGGCTCCAGGGGAAGATCTCCGTCGCGGGGTCAGGCTGCCGAATCGCCGGGAGCGCGACCCGCCGGGCGCGCCGCGCTCTCACCCTTTGACCGACGGCCACGACGCGACGGATGATAGATGGGGTGCCGGGGCGCTACTTCACGGTCGAGGAGGCAAATGCGGCGCTCGAGCACGTGCGCCCGCTGGTCGAGTCGATGGTCGAGCACCGGCGCGCGCTCGCGTCGGTCGGGGCACGCTGGAACGAGCTGGCGGGAAAGATCGCGGGCAACGGGGGCGGTCTCGACCGCGGGGAGCTCGCGGGGTTGCATGAAGCGATCGAGCGCGAGCAGGGCGAGGTGGCCAAGTGTGTGCGGGCGATCCAGAGCCACGGCGCGGAGGTGAAGGACTTCGACACGGGCCTGCTCGACTTCCCGGCCCTGCGCGACGGCGACGAGGTGCTCCTCTGCTGGCAGCTCGGCGAGGAGCGGGTCGAGTTCTGGCACGGCCTCGAGGACGGCTTCGCGGGCCGGCAGCCGTTATAGGAGGGTTCGACGAAACGTAGCTGTGTCGGCGCGCGACGTCCGCCAAACCCTCCTGTGAGCGGGAAGGGCCTGCGCGCCGTCGAATAGCTGGCGCATGCCACTCTGGCACCGCCTGGCGATCGTCGGCGTCGTCCTGCTCGTGACGGCGGTCGTCGCGCGCCTGATCGACCGCAGCATCGCGAAGCGCGACCTGGCGCCGGGCCAGGCGACCCGCTACCGGGTGCTGCGCCGCACCGTGATGTCGACGATCGTCTTCCTGGGGATCCTCTCGGCACTGCTCGTGATCCCCGCGGTGCGCGCCGTCGCCGGCGGGCTGCTCGCCTCGTCCGCGATCCTCGGCCTGGTGATCGGGTTTGCGGCGCAGACGACGTTGTCGAACTTCGTCTCAGGCGTCCTGATCGCCTTTGCGCAGCCGTTGCGGCTCGGCGATCGAGTGAGCATCGACGGGACGGAGGGAACGGTCGAGGAGATCGGCCTGACCTACACGTTCATCCGCACGCTGGAAGACAGGCGGCTCGTGATCCCGAACGCGAAGCTGGCCTCGGATACCATCCTCAACTCGACGATCCGCAGCCGGGAGCAGCTCGCCCAGATCACCGTGCAGGTCCCTCTTCAGACAGATCTCCAACAGCTCGTCGACACGCTGCGTCGCGAGGCGGGCGACGAGCGCGCCGAGGTGCTCGTCACGTCGCTGGAGGGCGACGCAACCGTGACGGTGCGGACGTGGGCGCCTGACCCCGACGCCGCCCGCCGGCTGGAGAGCGACCTCCGCCTC
>JALZOQ010000242.1 GCA_030913835.1 Actinomycetota bacterium
GCGCCGGTGCGCCCGCGGATCACGCCGCCGGTGCGGTCCCAGACGATGCGCGGGCGCAGCTCAGCGAACTCGTCGGAGGGGTAGCGCCCGGCGAGCATGTCGAGCACGTTCTCGAGCTGCGCCCTGGAGAGATCGGCGAACGGATAGGCGCCGCGGACGAGCTCGTGCAGCTCGGCGACCTCGATCTCCTCGTCGGCGCAGATCGCGACGATCTGCTGCGCGAGCACGTCCAGCGGGTTCCGCGGGATGACGGTCTCCTCGATCTCCCCCGCGCGCATCTTCTTGGCGACGACCGCCGACTCGAGCAGGTCGGCGCGGTACTTGGGGAAGATCCGTCCCTTCGAGACCGCGTGCAGCTCGTGCCCCGCGCGGCCCACGCGCTGCAGGCCTGCGGCGACCGATTTCGGCGACTCGACCTGCACGACGAGGTCGACCGCGCCCATGTCGATCCCGAGCTCGAGCGACGAGGTGGCGACCAGGCACGGGATCTCGCCGCGCTTCAGCAGCTCCTCGACCTCCAGCCGTTGCTCGCGGGCGAGCGAGCCGTGGTGGGCGCGCGCGATCTCCCTTGGCGTCGCTTGCGATGCCAAGTCAGAGGGCGGCGCGGCTTCGCCGCGACGGCCGTCGATGCTTCCCGCCTCGGCCCCGTCGTTGGCGAGCTCGTTCAGGCGCAGCGCGAGCCGCTCCGCAAGCCGGCGGTTGTTCACGAAGACGATCGTGGAACGGTGCTCCTGGACGAGCCGAAGCAGCTCGGGATAGATCGAGGGCCAGATCGAGGAGGACGTTCCTTCCGTCGTGGCCAGCACGTCTTCGGGCTGCGAGGCGCCCGGCTCTCGCATGTCGTCCACCGGCACGACGACCTGGAGATCCATCTGCTTGCGCATGCCCGCGTCGACGAGCTGGATCGGCCGGGCCCCCGAGACGAAACGGCCGATCTCCTCCATCGGACGCTGCGTCGCGGAAAGGCCGATGCGCTGGAACGAGCTCTCGGCGAGGCGCTCGAGCCGCTCGACCGAGAGCGCGAGGTGGGCGCCGCGCTTCGTCCCGGCGACGGCGTGCACCTCGTCGAGGATCAGCGTCTCGACCCCGCGGAGCATCTCCCGCCCGCGCGACGTCAGCAGCAGGAAGAGCGACTCGGGCGTGGTGATCAGGATGTCCGGCGGCTCGCGCAACATTGCTGCGCGCTCCTTCTGCGGTGTGTCGCCGGTGCGCACGCCGACCCTGAGCTGCGACTGAAGCCCGGCGAGCGGCCCGCGGAGGTTCCGCTCGATGTCGTAGTTGAGCGCCTTCAGCGGCGATACGTAGAGCAAGCGGAGGCCCTCTCCGGGCGACGCGTTCAGCCGGTCGATCCCGTACAGAAAGGCGGCGAGCGTCTTGCCGGAGCCCGTGGGAGCCTGGATCAGAACGTTTCCGCCCTCGGCGATCGCCGGCCAGCCCTGCTCTTGCGCCGGGGTGGGGCGTTCGAACGCGCCCTCGAACCAAGCGCGCGTCGCGGGACTGAAGGCGGCGAGCGGCTCCACCTCCTCAGGGTACCGGGGAGGAGGCGGTCAACACGAGCGCGATTTCTATTTGCCGCCGAGGATGAAATAGAGCACGAGCACGGCCGCGACGACGAGCGCGACGACGACCCCGATGGTCGCGGTGACGCCGCCGAGGATGATCCACGGCGTGCGCTCGCTGCGTCCCGCCTCGGCTTCGGCCTCGAGGCTCTTCACCGTCTCGACCGGATGCGCGACGGGGTCCGGGATGACTTCCTTGGCTTTCTCGACTGGATCGGCCACGAAGCCTCCATACCCGCCGCGCTAGGATCGAAGCGTGGCGAGCGCGATGAAGCCCGACCGGCTCTGGTTCACGCCGAACGACGCGGCGAACGAGCTGATCGCACGCGACCCGCTCGCGTTGCTGATCGGCTTCGCGCTCGACCAGCAGGTGACGGTGCAGAAGGCATTCTCGTCGCCCCTGGAGCTGAAACAGCGACTCGGCGGCGCGCTGGACGCGCAGCAGCTTGCGGGAATGGACACCGGCGAGCTCGAGGCCTTGTTCTCCCGCAAGCCCGCCCTGCACCGCTTCCCAGCCGCGATGGCGAAGCGCGTTCAGGATCTCGCGGCGGCGATCGTCGACGACTACGGCGGCCGAGCGGAGCGCGTGTGGGACGACGCCGCCGACGCCCAGGAGCTGAAGCGCCGACTCGCCGCGCTGCCCGGCTTCGGCGACATGAAGGTGCGTGCAACGCTCGCCGTCCTCGCGAAACGATTCGGCGTCGACCTGCCGGGAATGGACGAGGTCGTGCCCACGCATCCGACACTCGGCGACGTCGACTCCGCCCAGGCGCTCGAGGAGTACCAGGAGAAGAAGCGCGCCTACAAGGCCAAGCTGCGAGCCGAATCAAACTGATCCAGGTCCGCGAACTGACGGACGGCGGGCAGACCGCGCCCGAGATCGCGCAGACCGTCGCTGAATTCCTCGACGCGGCGCAGCACAGCCTCGACATCGCGCTCTACGACGTCCGCCTGCACGACCCGTCGGCGGAGATCATCCGCGGCGCGTTCCAGCGCGCTCGCGACCGCGGGATCCCGGTTCGGCTCGCCTACAACGTCGACCACGGCAAGAAGATCCCCGTGCCGCCGCCGCCGAAGACCGAACCCACTCTCCTCCAGACG
>JALZOQ010000245.1 GCA_030913835.1 Actinomycetota bacterium
GGCGACCCCCGCTACAGAAAGGAGGGAACGATGACCACGCGCGCTGACATGGAAAGAGACACGTACTCCGCGAAGTGCAACGGCGCGATCCGCTGCCAAGCTGACACGCACATTCACGGCTGCTTTAGGGACCAGGGCAACTGCGACGACCCCGACCAGCACCTTGCTGTTGCTCCCGAGGGTCACCGCCCAGAGAGTCGTGACGGGGAACACACATGAGCGGTGTCAAGAACCCCAAGACGGCGTACATCTGTCCCGAGTGCCGAAAGGCCGACGCTCAGAAACTCACGCATCCCGGCGCTCGCCATCTGCCAGGAATCTGCGACTGCTCGTGCAGGGAACGGAAATGAGTTTCGCGGACTTCGATCGTTACTGCGAGGAACATGACGTTCCGCGCGATGCGGTGCCTGCCGCATTCGCGGACTGGCTTGCTGAGCAGACCGGCACCGCAATCATCGGTGGTCCTGTCGGTGAGCCTCCTGAAGTGGTCGCGATTCCCGCTTCCGCCGCTGGTTCTGACGTGACCGAGGAACACACATGAGCGGGCTGCTCTGTCGAATCTTCGGACACAAATGGATCTGGCGCGGTGAAATGGTCTGCGATGGCGGTTGGTGTTCGGACGAAATCTGCTCTCGTTGCGGCGGTGAAACCTGGTGGCCGCAATGACCGCTTCCGAGGAGGCTTCTGATGGGAAATATCCGGAACATTCCGGGGGCGGCAAAGCCGCCTGTGTCAAAACGATGGCTTGTCGCGTGGGACATCACGGATGCTGTGGCGGCGGCGGATGCCTTTGCAGTTGTCACACGGAGCGGAGCCCGGGACAGGGCGCAGCGAAGGACGCTTCCGATGGTTGAGCCCCGAGGAGGAAGCGTGACGACCCGTTGCGTCACGAAAGGATGCGGAAGGTTCGTCTACGCGAGCGCGCTGTGGTGTAGGGAGTGTGAGCCGCGTCAACCTTGCAAAGAGACGTACCCGCCTGATTGCGTGCCCGAACGTGTCAACGGTTCCTTTGGCGTGTGCTGCATGGTCGAAGCGGCAGCCGAGCGACTAGGTATCGACCCGTACTCGAACGTGGATTGGCGAGAGCAGTACGACGCCCTCCCGACGACCCCCAGTTCCGATGGTTGAGCCCGTGTCGCTGCCGCAACTGGAGAAACTCCTGGGCGAAGCGGCGCGGACAACCAGTGGAGAATGGTGGGAATCCACGAGCAAGCAACTCGCTGCGGCTGCGGTGAACAGTCTGCCCGCGTTCCTAACCGCCGTGAAAGCCCTGGGACGACTCCTGAACGAAACGGAGCAACTCATTCCTGACGACTCCGGGGACAGTTCGTTGTCAGCAGCTTGGATGACAGCCGGTGAGGCTCTTGCCTTGTTCCAGCTCGAGGACACCCAGTGAGCCGGCCGCTCTTCGACCCCGGCCCCCCGAACGTCGCCGTCACGCTGACCGACCGGCAAGCCTTCGTGCTCGAGCAGGTCCGCCGCACCGAGGGCGGGCTGACCGCCGACGAAGCCGGGGCGCTCTTGCATGAGCGGCGCGGCAAGCATGACGCCGGGGTCAGGTGCGAATGGTGCGCTGTCGAGGGTCGGGGGGCGCTGAACGAGCTCCGCCGGAAGGGGCTGGTTGTGCGGCGCCGGTCGGGCCATTGGCAGGCGATCGTCGGGCAGGCCGCTGCTGAGCCTGTGAGCGCCCAGACGGACGAGATCCCGTTCTGATGCAGCCGTGCCCCTGCGACCGGCGAGGCGTGCTTCAGCGGAGCGTATACACGCGTATAACGCTCGCCCGGATGGTGGGGTAGCCGGTGCATCTGCGCTGTCGCCTTCGTGCGCTTCGCGCCGACCGGCCGGTTAAGGAGATCGCGGCCGCCTCGAAGATCAATCGAGCGGTGATCTCGCAGCTCGAACGCGGCGTCCTGGTGCCGCTGGAGAAGTGGATCCCCGGGTTGGAGCGCGCATACGGGAGGCCGGTCGAGGACTGGTACCCGCGGGACGTGCTGCTCGCGGTCTCCAGGGGCGACTCGTGACGGCGCTCGCGCACAAGCTGCTCGCCGCCCGGCCCGACCTCCTGACCGAAGCGGAGTTCTCGAGCCTGATCGTCGACGTCGCCCGCCTCGCCGGCTGGCGCAAATACCACACGCACAACTCCAGGCGCTCGAGCTTCGGCTTCCCCGACTGGATCCTCGTCAAGGACGACCGGATGCTCGCGGTCGAGCTGAAGACGGAGAAGGGCAAGGTGAAGCCGGATCAGCAGGCGTGGTTGGACGCGCTCGCGCGGGTGCCGGGCGTGGACTCGTTCGTGTGGCGGCCGTCGGACTGGGATCAGGTCGTGGAGACGTTGACGGGTAGGAAGCCGAGCCGGAAGGCGGCTGCGTAGATGTGGACGAACTCGTGGACCTGCTCCGCGTCGGCCTCGCCGCCGGCGTCGAAATCGTGCTGCCCCGAGAGCCGCTCGACTACCAGGCGGCGCTGCTCAGGTCGCTCGGCGCGACGTGGAGGGTCGAGCCGGTGAGGGTCTCGGCGCAGGAGCTCACGACGACGCGGGACTGCAAGGTCGCAGGCTGCACGAACGACGCGAACAGCCGGTACATCAGCGGCGTCTACTACGGCCTTTGCGACGAGCACATCGAGGCGCGGCGGCGCGAGCTCAGCCACGAGGCCAGCACCCGCTCGAACCAACGCGAGCAGCAGAAGCCGCGCTACGGCGAAGGGTCGCGGCCAGAAGGGAGCACGACGCTCGCGACGCGAACCGGCGGGCCTGCGCCGACGTGGACCCGCGAGGCGATCGTCGACGCGATCAAGCTGTACGCCCGCGAGACCGGCCGCTTCCCGAAATCATCCGACTGGCAGAAGCAAGAGGACCCGCGGTTCCCGTCCTACACGATGGTCCGCAAGCACTTCGACTCCTGGCCCGAAGCGCTAGGCGCCGCAGGCTGCCCCCTCGACGTGCCCACCGCCCTAGTCCGTGTCGAGCCGGACGGGAAGATCACCATCCTCGACGGGCCCGCGCCGACGAACCTGCCGCCACGCGCGTCGAAGGCCGAGCCTGACCGTCAACCCGAGCCTGAACCCGCCGAGAACGGTACGCCCGAGCGGGAAGAAGCCGAACGTACCGAACCCGAGCCTCCGACCGAGCTCCGCTTCGCCCGGGTCGCAGGCGTGTACGACTACCGACGCCCCCCGACCGCCTGCCCGCTCTGCGGCCTCCTCGTCCCCGCGACCGTCAACGGACGCATCGCCTACCACTTCCCGGAGAACCCGACAGACGCGTACGAGCCCGACCCTGGCAGCTACTGCCGCGGCAGCAACCTCA
>JALZOQ010000254.1 GCA_030913835.1 Actinomycetota bacterium
GGTCTGGACGTCGAAGGGCGCCGCCGGCGCGGCTGCGATCGCGCCGAGAGCCGCAAGCCCGCCCGCGAGCGCAAACGCCAGCGTGACGTAGCGCTCGACGGGAATCCCGACCACGTGCGCCCCGTCGGCGTCGGCGGCGATCGCCTGCAAACCACGGCCGAAGCGGGTGCGTTCGAGCGTCCAGGCGGCGCCCGCCGCGAGCAGGAGCACCACAGCGATCACGAAGAGCGAGCGCACCTGGATGGACGCCCCGGCGACGTCGACGATCCCGTCGCTCCCGAGCCGCCGGATCCCGACCGGGTCGGGGAAGACGTAGCTGGGCTTCGGGAAGGCGGCTTCGAGAAGCGCGCGGATCGCGAAGCCCAGCGCGATCGTCGCGGCAACCCAGCCGACCGTCCAGCGCCGGACGAGATAGGGCTGGATCGCCGCCAGGTAGCCGCCCGCGCCGGCCGCGAGGCAAACCGCGAAGCCGACGAGAAGGCCGAGCCAGAAGCGCGCCCCGCCGCTCGACTGCGTGACCGGCCCGGTCCCCGCGGCGACGAGCAGGGTCGTGAAGACCGCGAGCGCCACGAGGTCGCCGAGAGCGAGGTGTACGACGCCGGTCAGGCGATACACCAGGGCGTGGCCGACGGCGAAAAGCCCGTAGAGGCCTCCCGCGGCCAGCCCGCTCGCGAGCACCTGAAGCGTCAGGCTCACGTGGGGGACCTTACGGAGCTACGACGGGCGGTTCGTGATGTGCACGGACGTCCTGCCGTAGTCGCACGAGCGGAGCGCGACGATCCCTTCCGTCAGCTCGTCCTTCAAGCGGTACGAAACCTCGGCGTCGTTCGCTTCGATCTCGTCGAACAGGACCGAGTGCCCGCCGCTCTCGAAGCTCGCCATGTAGTCGTCGTAGAGCTCCTCGAGGCTACGGTCGGCGTAGCCGTCGACGACGCGCGTGGGCCCCTTCTGGACGGACTCGACGACCGTGACCGCCTCGATCTCCGGGAACCCCGCCGGGAGGCCGATCGCCCCTGTCGTGGCGGTCCCCGAGCAGGTCACCGTGCCCCGGCCCGACTTTGCGGCTGCCTCGCGCACCTTCTGTGCCTCGCTCTTGCCACCGCAGCCCGCGAGCACGAAGCCGAGGAGGCACACGACAGTCGTTCTCCGCATGTTCCGAGCCTAAGCGCTCAGGCGTCGTGCGGCTTCGCCATCGCGCGGTAGTCGAGCGCCTCGTCGAGGATCTTCTCGTCGACGCCGGCCTCGCGCGCGACATCCCGTAGCGACCGTCCGGTCGCCGCGGCGGTCTTGACGATCTCGCTCGCCTTGTCGTAGCCGATGTGCGGGTTGAGCGCCGTGGCTGCGGACAACGTCAACTCGGCGTAGCGCTCCGCGGTCTCGCGGTTCGCCTCGATGCCTCGGACGCACTTCTCGTCGAGCGCGCGCGCCGCGCCCGCGAGCAGCCGGATCGACTGGATCAGGTTCCGCGCCATCATCGGGACGAAGACGTTCAGCTCGAAGTGGCCCTGCATCCCGCCCACGGTGATCGCCGTGTCGTTCCCGATCACCTGCGCGGCGACCTGGGTCACGACCTCCGGGATGACGGGGTTGACCTTCCCGGGCATGATCGAGCTCCCCTTCTGGAGCTCCGGCAGCCTGATCTCCGCGAGCCCGGCGCGCGGGCCCGAGCCCATCAGGCGCAGGTCGTTCGCGATCTTCGTCAGCGAGACCGCGACGGTCTTCAGCGCGCCCGAAGCCTCGACGAGCCCGTCGCGGGCGGCCTGCGACTCGAAGGGATCCGCCGGCGGAAGGATCTCGAGCCCGGTCTCGTCGGCGAGCCGCGCTCGCACGCGAGCGGCGAACTCCGGATGCGTGTTCAGTCCCGTGCCGACCGCGGTGCCGCCGAGCGGAATCCGCCCGAGCCGGGGCAGAGCGACCTGAACGCGCTCGATGCCCTGGCGCACCTGCGCCGCGTAGCCGCCGAACTCCTGGCCGAGCGTCACGGGCACCGCGTCCATCAGGTGCGTGCGGCCCGACTTGACCACGTCGTCGAACTCCTGCGCCTTGGCCTCGAGCGCGCCTGCCAGACCGTCGAGCGCCGGCAGCAGGTCGTTGACGATCTCGTCCAGCGCCGCGAGATGAACCGCGGAGGGGAACACGTCGTTCGAGGACTGCCCCATGTTGACGTCGTCGTTCGCATGGACGCCCTCGCCGGCGAGCGCGGCGAGCACCTCGTTCGCGTTCATGTTCGAGGAGGTCCCGGAGCCGGTCTGGAAGACGTCGATCGGAAACTGGTCGTCGAGCTCGCCTGCCGCGACGCGGTCGCCCGCTGCGGCGATCCGCTCGGCCTTCTCAGGATCCAGGAGACCGAGCTCGGCGTTCACGCGCGCCCCCGCGGCCTTGATCCTGCCGAGCCAGCGGGCTACAGAGACCGGGATCGGCTCGCCTGAGATCTCGAAGTTCGCCACGGCTTTCCGGGTTTCGCTGCCCCAGAGCTCTTGGTCGCGGGAGGTGCTGCGCACCCTCCGAGTGTAGTTCGCCCGCTAGTAAGGGAGGGTTTGGCGAAATACAGTTGTGTCGCCGGGCCGCGCTGCTCGCCCCGAGGCCGCGTCCTCAGTCGCCCCGATAGCGCTGCTATCAGGGCTCCCTGCGTCCTTGCCTCGGAACGACCATCGCACCCCGACAACGAACGATATTCCGCCAAACCCTCCTAGGCGACGGCGCGGAGGCGGCGGGCCTCGACGGGCCGCTCGCGCAGCGCTCGGCGGGTCCGCTCGGTGAGCTCGACGGAGGGTGCCCAGCCGAGATATCCGCACCGGGTGCACTCACCGCCTTCCAGGTGATGCCTCGACCGCGCAAGCTCGCGCGCATGGCCACACCGGAGACATTCGACCGTCAGCTGCATGCCTCTGTTGTCGGCGCAGGGCGCTTGCGCCCTCTCCCCCGTCCGGGTAGTCGGGCTACGAGGGTTTGGCGGAATGTCGCTCGTTGTCGGGGTGCGATGGTCGTTCCGAGGCAAGAACGCACGGAGCCCCGATAGCAGCGCTATCGGGGCGACTGAGGACGCGGCCTCGGGGCGAGCAGCGCGGCCCGACGACACAGCCGTCGTTTCGTCGAACCCTCCCAGTCAAGGGGCGGAAATGCGCTCGGCTGCGGCCTGCGAGTCGGCCGCCTGGAGCAGCTCGTCCCAGGTGACCAGCTTGACACGCGGTCGGCCGTGCGGCTCGCCCGCCGCCTGCTCGGTCTTGTCGATGGAGCTCCAGCCCTCGTACAGAACGGGCCGGGCGCCTCGCTCTGCGAGCAGCGCGTCGACGGCTTCGGTGCTCACGCCCGCACGCCGTTTGAGCCGGTTTGTCCGGTCGTCCTCCAGGAGCAGCTCCACGGTCTCGGTCGCGTCCTTCTTGTTGGTGCCGATCACGCCGGTCGGGCCCCGCTTGATCCAGCCGGCGGCATAGACGCCGGGCACGATCTCGCCGTCTTCGCCGACCACGCGGCCGCCGTCGTTGCGGATCGTCCCGCGCGCGTCGTCGAAGGGAACCTCCGGCAAGGCGACGCCGCGATAGCCGACGCTTCGAAACACGATCCCGGCCGGGATCGTCTCGCGCTCGCCCGTGAGCTCGGCGCGAAGCGAGCCGCGTCCGTCCGGGACGAGCCGGTTGCGCTCGACCTCGACCCCTTCCACGCGCTCGTCGCCGAGGATCGCGACCGGCGAGACGAGAAAGCGCAGCCGAAGCGTCTTCGGCTTGCCGCTCGGCGTGCGCTCAGCGAACCCACGGAGGACGACCGCGTTTCGCCGAGCGTTCGTGTCTCCCTCCAGCGACGCCTCGCTCGCCTCGTCCAGCTTCAGCTCCGCCGAGTCGACGACGACGTCCGCGCCCGCGAGCTCCCCCAGCTCCTGCAGCTCCGGCGTGGTGAACGAGGCCTGAGCCGGGCCCCGACGACCCAGCATGACGATCTCCTTCAGCCTCGAGCCGCCGATCGCCGCGATCGACTGGTCGGTCGCGTCCGTGGGCGCGAGCTCCTCGGGCGTGAGCGCGAGCATGCGCGCGACGTCGACCGCGACGTTCCCGTTCCCGATCACCACCGCACGCTCGACATCGAGGTCGAAGTCGAGGTCCTGGAAGTCGGGGTGGCCGTTGTACCAGGCCACGAAGTCGGTCGCGGGCCACGATCCGGGGAGGTCCTCGCCCGGGATCCCGAGCCGCCGGTCGCTCTGGGCCCCGACCGCGTAGATCACCGCGTCGTAAAGGCCGGCGAGGTCGGAGTGGTGGAGATCGCGGCCGACTTCGACGTTGCCGACGAAGCGGAACCCCGGCCGTTCGGCGATGCGCTCGTACGCGCGCGAGACGGATTTCAGCTTCGGATGATCCGGAGCCACCCCGAGCCGAACGAGCCCCCACGGGGTCGGCAATCGCTCGATCATGTCCACCTCCACGGGCACCTCGCCGCCGAGCAGCGCGCCGGCCGCGTAGAAGCCGGCCGGGCCCGACCCGACGACTGCAACGCGAAGGGGACGCTGCTCTTCAGCGCTCATCGGCGGCCAATCGTAGTCAGCAGCCCTTGTGTTAGCCGTGCGCGGGTCGGCACGATGCGCCGGCATGCCCCCTGCCCGCTCGACCTCGACGATCCTGCGCGCCCTTGCCGTGGGCGCTTGCGTCGCCGTCGTCCTGGCCGGGCTCGGATGGCTCGGTCACGCGTGGTGGACGAGCCGATTGCCGGCGACGTACAACGTGATGGACTTCGGGACGCACGAGTACGGCGGCGGGCCGGTTCCGCAGGGTCACGCCCAGCATCAGGGTGGCGCAATCAGCGTCTCGGACCTGCACGGGCCGCAGGACGGCGCGCCGGACGCGAACTTCGTGCTCACCGCGCAGACGGCGCTGATCCGGCTCGCGTCGGGCCGGACGATGGACGCGCTGACGTATAACGGGACCGCGCCCGGCCCGGAGCTCCGCGTGCGCGAGGGCGACCTCGTCCAGGTGACGTTGCGAAACCGCGACGTCCGCGCGGGCGTGACGATCCACTGGCACGGCGTCGACGTGCCGAACGCCGAGGACGGCGTCGCCGGCGTGACGCAGAACTCGGTCTCGCCGGGCGAGAGCTACGTCTACCGCTTCCGTCCCAGGCAGGTCGGGACGTTCTGGTACCACACGCATCAGTCCGCGGCCGACGAGGTGGGGCGCGGCCTGTTCGGCGCACTCGTGATCGAGCCGCGGCAGCCGACGACTCCGCGCGGGCTCGATCTTGTGCTCGTCGCGCACGAGTTCGACGGCGTGATGGCCTTGAACACCGACGACGTTCTCCGGCGGCGTTCAGTCGCCCCGGGAATCCCAGTCCGCGTCCGGCTGATCAACTCCGACAACACGCCGCAGCGCTTCACCGTGGCCGGAACGCCCTTCCGCGTCGTCGCGATCGACGGCACCGACCTGAATGGCCCGAGCCCGCTCGTCGGTAAGACGCTCCGCGTGGCCGGCGGCGGCCGCTACGACATCGCGTTCACGATGCCGCGGAAGCCGGTGGGGATCGCGATCCGCGACACGACGGCCGCCGTGGCCCTCAGCACTGACGGCAAGGCGGGCCTGCCGGCCGCGGCCTCGGGCGCCGATTTCGATCCGGCAGGATACGGGGCCGCCGCGCCCACGCCGTTCGACGCGTCGAGCCGGTTTGACCGCCGCTTCGTCTTCGAGATCGGCCAGAAGCCGGGATTCTTCAACGGGCGGCCCGGGCGCCAGTGGACGATCAACGGCGGGATCTATCCCGACGTCCCCGTCTTCGTCGTCGAGCGAGGCGACCTCGTCCGAATCAGCATCGTCAACAAGTCGAGCGGCGTGCACCCGATGCACCTGCACGGCCATCACGTGCTCGTCCTCAGCCGCGGCGGGAAGCCCGTCTCAGGCAGTCCGTGGTGGTCGGACACGCTGGACGTCGATCCCGGCGAGCGCTACGACGTCGCTTTCCGGGCAGACAACCCCGGGCTCTGGATGGATCACTGCCACAACCTGCCGCACGCCGCGGCGGGACTGACGATGCACGTGGCGTACGCGGGCGTCACCACCCCGTTCCTGGCGGGTGGCGACGCCCACAATCATCCGGAGTGAGCTGCTAGACCGTCCCGGCGGGCCGTTCCGGGTCGGCGACCGGCGGCGCTTCGCCGCGCCGCGCCGTGCTCGCGAGCCAGCCCGCGAGACCCACGATGAGGAGCGCGTTGATCGGGTGGAAGAAGCCGATCGCGGGGATCTCGAAGCCGAACCAGGCTAGGAGCACCTGGACGATCAGCAGGCCGAAGAGGCCCAGAGAGTGGAGCACCCGCCGTCGGCCCAACCGGGCTGCGAGGGCGAGCAAGACGAGCAACAGCGTCGCGAGCAAGATCAGGTAGCCGAGCGCTGCGTGCGGGCCGAACCCGTCCGAGAACTTGTCTTCGCTGACGACTCCGCCTTCGGCCTCGTGCGCCGCGGAGAACGCGCCGTAGCCGGCGAGGCCCACCTGGACGACGACAGCCAGAAAGACGATCGCCGCCCACCACTTGTAGACGCTCCTCATGAAGCTCCTCCCGCTCGGATGACGGCGCCCAGCCTAAACCGTGGCGCGGCTGATGGCTACGGTTTCACGTGAATGAGGGCCACAGCCGCACTCGGAGTGCTCACGGTCTTCCTGGCGGCCTGCGGCGGTGGCGCCGAGGGGGCCAGGCCGCGTGCGCTAACCGGTCCATACGCCTACGACCGGGAGGCGCCGCTTCAACTGCAGAGGGAGCAGGCGGCCAGCGGGCAGGGAGGGTCTGTCCACGATCTCTCGTACGCGAGCCCGGAGGGTGGACGGGTCACGGCCTATCTCATCCTGCCGAAGGGCGCGGGCAAGCACCCCGCAGTGCTCCTCATGCACGGCTCGGACGGGGATCGCCGCGAGCTGCTCGGGCTAGCCGCAACGCTGGCCGCGCGCGGGATCGCCGCGCTCACGATCGACTCGCCGGTCGCACGCACGGGCGCCCAGACCCTGCCTGCAGGCCTCGAGGGCGTGCGCCGCCGCAGGGCGCTCCTCGAGCAGGAGGTCCTGGACCTGCGCCGCGCGGTCGACGTTCTGCGGGCCGAGCCTGCGGTCGACCCGGCGCGACTGGGATTCCTCGGCTTCAGCGCCGGCGCGCGCAGCGGCGCGATCCTCGCGGGCGTCGAGCCGCGGATCGGAAGCTTCGTGCTCATCTCCGGCGGCGCCGATCCCGTCAGCGCGTACGTCAGGGGAGCCTCCCCGCAGCTCCGCGACGAGCTCCTGCCTGAGCTGCTACCGGTGGATCCGCTGCGCTGGATCGGGAAGGCGCGGCCCAACACGATCCTCTTCCAGGCCGGCCGGAAGGACGAGGTCGTGCCGCGCAAGGCGCTGCTGGCACTCATCCGAGCGGCCCCCAAGCCCCAGCGCGTGCGCTGGTACGACTCGGGCCACAGCCCGAACGGCCGGGTTCAGGCCGACGCGATCGCCTGGCTGGCCGAGCGGCTCAGCGCGAAATAGCGCTCAGTGCGAGCAGCCGGAGCC
This sequence comes from Actinomycetota bacterium, assembly GCA_030913835.1. Lineage (GTDB taxonomy): Bacteria > Actinomycetota > Thermoleophilia > Gaiellales > Gaiellaceae > UBA5186. The sequence goes on from JALZOQ010000254.1 coordinate 7,501, forward strand.
GCAGGCGCCTGAGTGAGCCTCGCTGCCCTCGGCGCCTTCCTCGACCTGGAAGGAGTGGCCGCAGCCGCAGGACGAGGAGGCGTTCGGGTTGTTGATCGCGAAGCCCGCCGCCTGGATCGAGTCGACGTAGTCGATCTCGGCGCCCTGGAGGTACGGAGCGCTGAAGGGGTCGACGACCACGGGCACGCCGGCGACCTCGAACTCGACGTCGCCTTCCTGAGAGCCGCGGTCGAAGCCGAGCCCGTACTGGAACCCGGAGCACCCGCCGCCCTGGATCGCGACGCGCAGGACGTTGACCTCGTCCTCTTCCGCCATGAGCTGCTTGATCTTCGCCGCGGCGGCGTCGGTGACCGACATCAGCGGCGTGAGCGTGGGCTGCTCGGCGATCTCCATGAACGCATCGTAGCGGAGCGATCGGGCCTCAGGTTGCCCCGACTTTGTAACACCCGGCTCAGGCTTGGATCCACGGTTTCGACCCTGCTTCGTGCGTGCCCTGGTCCTGATACGTTCCGAACTTCCGCGAGTGGGGAGAAGCCGCGCGTGCTCGATAACTGGCTGCCGTTCCTGATCTACGGCTCGTTCGCGTTGATGATCCCCGCGTCGATGGTGGTCATGTCGATCGTCTTCGCCACGCGGCCCTCGCGCAGGACGCGCGCCCGGGGCTTGCCGTTCGAGTCGGGCGTCTCTCAGGGGCCGCCGCCCCAGCAGCGCTTCACGATCAGCTTCTACCTGACGGCGATGCTGTTCATCCTCTTCGACATCGAGATCGTGTTCCTGTATCCGCTCGCCGTGATCCTCCACAAGCTCAGCTGGTTCGGGTTCCTCGAGTTCCTCTTCTTCGTCGTCATCCTCGCGATCGCCTACATCTACATCTGGCGCAAGGGGGCACTGGATTGGCAGTGAAAAAGCCCAAGAGGCTGGCCGACTACGGCTTGCAGAGCGAGCGCGTCCTCTGGATGGGCAAGGGACCCGGCGCGTTCGAGACCGAACTCGGCGACCTCGAGTCGCGCCTGGGGCTGACGACGCTCGACAAGGCGGTCCACTGGGCGCAGTCGAAGTCGATGTGGCCCGACACGTTCGGGCTCGCCTGCTGCGCGATCGAGATGATGGCGATCGTCAGCTCGCGCTACGACATCGCGCGCTTCGGCATGGAGGCCTTCCGGTCGTCCCCGCGGCAGGCCGACCTGCTGATCGTCTCGGGACGCGTCGCGCACAAGATGGCGGCGCCCCTGCGCCAGATCTACGACCAGATGCTCGAGCCCAAGTGGGTGATCGCCATGGGCGCCTGCGCGAGCTCGGGCGGGATGTTCAACAACTACACCGTCCTCCAGGGCGTGGACAAGATCGTCGCGGTCGACATCTACGTTCCCGGCTGCCCGCCGCGCCCGGAGGCGCTGATGGAGGGGATCATCCGGTTGCACGAGCGCGTCCAGGCCGGGATCCCCCCGGCGTACGAGGTGCGCGAGGTCGGTTCTTGAGCTGGGAGGACGTGCCGGGGTTCGTCTCCACGCACGACGCGCTCGGCGAGACCACCGTCGTCGTCGAGCCCGACCGGATCGTCGACGCCGCAACGCACATGCGCGACGAGGAGGGGTTCAACTTCCTCGCCGACATCGCCGCGGCCGACTACCTCGGGTGGAGCGAGCCGGGGGTGTCCGGCTACCTCGGAACCGACGACGGGCGCGACATCAACTATCCGATGACGCGCGGCCTGCAGCGAGTCCCCGACCCGAAGCCGAAACGCTTCTCGATGTCGTACCACCTTTTGAGCCTTGGCCCCTCGCCCCGCCGCATCCGGCTGCAGACCTGGCTCGATCTCGACGAGCCTGTGCAGAGCGTGGTCACCGTGTGGCCGACGGCCGATTGGTTCGAGCGCGAGGCGTGGGACCTGATGGGGATCAACGTGCAGGGCCACCCGAACCTGAAGCGGCTGATCATGGAGGACGACTGGGAAGGGCACCCGCTGCGCAAGGACTACCCGCTCGGCGGCGAGCCGGTGCGGTTCTCCGGAGAAGAGTAGTGGCCGTCACCGAGCGCCGGCGCACCGCGATCTACGAGGGCTCGCGCATCCCGAAGCCGACGCCGACGATCCTGACCGTCAGCGAGGAGCTCCAGGAGTCGGGCGACGTGCTGCAGGTGAACTTCGGCCCGAACCACCCGTCGACGCACGGCGTCCTCCGTCTGATCATCGACCTCCACGGCGAGCAGGTCGTCGGGCTTGCGGCCGTGATCGGCTACCTGCACACCGGCTTCGAGAAGAACATGGAGGCGAAGACGTGGTGGAAGGCGATCACGTACTCGCCGCGCATCGACTACGTCGCGTTCCAGGCGAACGAGCTCGGCTTCGTGAGCGCGATCGAGAAGCTGCTGGAGATCGAGATCCCCGAGAAGGCCGTCTGGATGCGCATGCTGCTCGTTGAGCTGAACCGGATCCACTCCCACCTGATCTGGCTCGGCACCTCGGCGCTCGAGCTGGGCGCGATCTCGATGTTCTGGTACGCCTTCCGAGAGCGCGAGCGCTGCCTCGACCTGTTCGAGCTGGTCGCGGGCTACCGGATGCACACGCGGTACTTCCAGGCCGGCGGCCTCGCCGAGGACGTGCCGCCCGGGTTCTACCCCGAGGCGCGCAAGTTCGTCGAGTCGATGCCGGGCGCCGTCGACGACTACGAGGCGCTGCTGAGCAGAAACGGGATCTGGCTCGAGCGGACGAAGGGGCTCGGGCTCCTCTCGACTGACGACGCGATCGCGCTCGGCCAGTCCGGACCGACGGTGCGAGCCTCCGGCGTCGACTGGGATCTGCGCCGGGACGAGCCGTACCTCGCCTATGACCAGGTCGATTTCCGCGTCCCGGTCGAGACGACGGGAGACGTGTACGGGCGTTACCGCGTGCACATGGACGAGCTGCGGGAGTCGACGCGCATCGCCGAGCAGTGCCTCGACCGGCTCGAAGGGATGTCCGGGATGCCCTGGATCGTGGACGACCGCAAGATCGTGCTGCCGCCGCGCGAGGAGCTGCACACGTCGATGGAGTCGCTCATCCATCACTTCAAGATCGTCACGGAGGGCTACCGCGTCCCCGAGGGCGAGGTCTACGTCCCGATCGAGTCACCGCGGGGCGAGTTCGGCACCTACCTCGTCTCCGACGGCGGGCCGCGGCCGTGGCGCGTCAAGTTCCGCGCACCCTCCTACGTCGCGCTCCAGGCGACCGCGACTTGCATGTCCGACGCATACATCGCCGACCTGATCGCGATCGTCGGCTCGCTCGACAGCGTTATGGGAGAGGTCGACAGGTGACGCTCGCGGAGGAGATCCAGAAGGTCGCCAAGCAGTATCCGGAGTCGCGCTCGGCGATCCTGCCCGCGCTGCGGATGGCGCAGGAGCGGCACGGGTGGCTGACGACCGAGGCCTTCCGCGAGGTCGCGGACGCGCTCGAGGTGACCCCGGCGTACTGCAAGGC
>JALZOQ010000261.1 GCA_030913835.1 Actinomycetota bacterium
GCGTCGCTCGTCGCGCGAAGACGGCCGACCACCTCACCCGCCCCCGACAAACGCAGCCCGTCGCGGTTGATCGCGTCCACATGCGGCTGCGAGAGATCGTAGGCCCAGACCTCGACGTCCTCGAGCTGGGCCAGGTTCGCCGCAAACAGCGACCCGACCGCGCCACAGCCGACGACGCAAATTTTCATGAGTAGGAGGCCTCCCGGCCTTTCACGAGCGCAGACATGGCGGTATGCAACGGCGCCTCCACCCCGTGCCGAGCCGCCTCGCGAACGAGCGCGCCGGTGATCAGGTCGACCTCCGTCGCCCGACCGGCTTCGACGTCCTCGAGCATCGACGGGTAGTGCGCGCTGCCGCGTTGCGTGGCAAGGACGTTCATCTCCCACGGATCGTCGTGGAGCTCGACGCCGGCCGCCGCCGCGATGCGCTTGCCTTCGTCGACGAGGCCGTGCACCAGCCGGCCGAGATCGTCCGCGCGCTCCTCGGCGGCGAAGTGCGGATCGTGCGGAAGGCCAGTCAGCGCCGCGACCGCGTTGACCGTGGCGTTGAAGATCAGCTTCGACCACTGTGCCGGACGCAGGTCGGGCAGCGCCTCGGCCTTCAGGCCGGCCGCGACGAGCAGCTCAGCGATCGCCTGAACGTCCTCGTACGTCGTGTCTCGGTAGGGCCCGAGCCAGGTGGCCGTGTCGAGGATGTACTCGACGTGCGTGTCGGAGTGCCGGGTCCCGCTCATGAACGTGACGGCGGAGACGAGCGGCCAGGCGCCATAGCCGGCCACAACCTCCTCTGCCCCGAGCCCGTTCTGCACCGTCATCACGGTCGCGCCCTCCAGGCAGCCGGCGAGGGCACTGCATGCCGCGTCGAGCCCCGTCGCCTTGGTCGCGAGGATGACCAGGTCGATCTCGCCGACCTCGCGGACTGCGTGCGTCGCACGCACGCGCGCAGTGAACTCGCCGTCTCGCCTCGTCACCCGCAGCCCGTCCTGCTCCAGCGCCCAGGCGTGCTCGGGGCGCCGCGCGAGCACCCACACGTCGCAGACGCGCGCGAGGTGGCCCGCGAAGAGGCTGCCGATGGCGCCGGCGCCGACGACGCACACGGAGTCCAGCTTCAAGCGGTGGCGGCGGTGAGGTGCTTGTCGCGCAGGTACGCGAGGTACGGCTCGGGATCGATCCGGCTCCCGGTGACCCGCTCGAGCGTCTCCTGCGGCGTGAACTTCCGCCCGTGCCGGTACAGGTTCTCGGTCAGCCACTCCCGCAACGGCGCGAACTCGCCCTCGGCGACCTGCTGCGGGATCTCCGGGACGGCCTCTAGCGCCGTGTTCCAGATCTGGACGGAGATAACGTTGCCGAGCGCGTACGTGGGGAAGTAGCCGAGGTAGCCGCTCGCCCAGTGCATGTCCTGCAGCACGCCGTCGCCGTGATTCGGGACGTCGATTCCGATGTACTCCTTCATCCGTGCGTTCCACGCCTCCGGCAGGTCGTCGAACGACAGCGTCCCCGCCAGCAGCTCCTGCTCCAGCTCGAAGCGCAGGATGATGTGGAGGCTGTACGTCACCTCGTCCGCGTCGACCCGGATCAGCGACGGCTGCACGGCGTTGACCGCGCGGAAGAACGCCTCCTCGTCGACGTCGTCGAGCAAGCCCGGGAACGCGCGCTGGAGGTCCGGGAAGAAATGGCTCCAGAAGGGGCGACTGCGGCCCACGAGGTTCTCCCACATGCGGCTCTGCGACTCGTGCAGCCCCATCGACGCCCCCGAGCCGAGCGGGGTCCGCGCGAGCCCGGCGTCGACGCCGTACTCGTAGATGCCGTGGCCGAACTCGTGCATAGACGCGAAGAGAGCGTGCAGACCGCGCTCCTCGTAATGCGTCGTGAGGCGGATGTCTCCGTGACCGGGCGACGACATGAACGGATGCGCGGTCGGATCGAGCCGCCAGGAGGCCGGATCGAAGCCGAAGCGGTCGAGAACGTGCCGCGTGAAACGCTCCTGCTCGTCCTGCGGAAACGCGCGCTCCGCCGGCGAGTCGTCGGCGGGCTCGACGGCGTGCAGCAGCTCGATCAGCCCCTCCTTCAGCCGGTCGAAGACCGCGCGCACCTCGGCCGTCTTCATCCCGCGCTCGTAGTCGTCCAGCAGGATGTCGTAAGGCTCGTCGCCGGGCTCGAAGCACTCCACGTACCGGCGGCGCAGGTCGAGGTTCCGCACGAGGTGCGGTTTCAGCGCGTCGTAGTCCGAGACCGGTCGCGCCTCCGCCCACGCGCGCAACGCAAGCGACCCGCTGCGCCGCATTTCCGCGGTCAGCTCGGGCGGCACGCGCCGCGCTTTCTCCCAGTCGTGTCGCGTCACGCGGATCAGGCTCGCCTCGTCGGAGTCCTCCGGAACGCTCTCCTCGTACGGCCGGAGCTCGTCGAGGAGCCGCCCGATCTCGTCGGCGACGAAGAGCTCATGGGTCAGCCGCCCGACGGTCGCGGTCTGCTCCGCGCGCGCCTCCGCCCCGGCCACGGGCATCTTCGTCTGCTGGTCCCAGAAGAGGAGCTGTCCGGTGCCCGTGAGGTCGGAGATCGTCCCCAGGCGATTCCTGAGCTCGTCGTACTCGGCGGGAGCGCTCACCGGCGCATCCTAGTCCGCCAAAGCCCCAGCTCGCGCCCGCCCGTCAGGCCCGAAGGGCGCAGCAGCAGCACGAGGGTCATCACCGAGCCGAGGATGACCAGTCGGGTGCCGCTCGGCAGGTCGAGCCCGATGCCGACGTGGACTCCTTGCTCCGCCTCGCTGAGAAACGAGTCGAGGCCACTGACTGCGAGCGCGCCGACGACCGCGCCCCAGAGGCTCGTCAGGCCGCCGACGACCAGCATCGCGAGGCTGAGAAAGGTCAGCTCGAGATAGACCTGCTCGGTCGTGACCGAGCCGAGCAGGTGGACGAGCAGACCGCCCGCATACCCCGCGAGCGCGCCGGAGAGCGTGAACGCGATGAGCCGCTGGCGGTGAACGTCGACGCCCGCGCCGCGCGCCGCAGCCGGATCCTCGCGCGACGCCCGCAAAAGCCTCCCGGGCCGGCTGCGCTGGTAGGCGAAGGCGACGAGGATCGCGACGATGACGCCGAGCGTCGCTTGCAGCGGCCCGGTCGTCTCGGGCACGAGCGAGAGCGTCGTCGCGCCGGGGCCGATCCGCGTCCACTCGCGCAGCACGTTGTGCGTGATTTCGAGCACGGCGAACGTCGCGATTCCGGCGGCCAGGCCGGAGAGCCGCATCAGCGGCAGGCCGACGACGAGCGCGAGCGCCCCTCCCACCACGGCGCCGAGCACGAGCGACGGCACGTTCCCGACCGAGTGGTCGCGCAGGAACGGGAACAACTCGGTCAGCACACCACGCTTCGACTCCAGCGGCACAGTCATGACCCCCGCCGCGAACGCGCCGACCGCGACGAAGCTGATCTGGCCGAACGAGAGCACTCCCGAGTTGCCGATGAAGACATAGATTGCGACCACGATCGCGACCGAGACGAGGGCGTTCAGCGCGTAGATCTCGTTGGCGCGCGAGAGGGTCGTCGCGAGCAAGCCGACGGCCACGACCGCGGCAATCGGCCCGAGCAGCTCGACGAACGGACCGAGCCGGCGGCTCACACGCGCTCCGCTTCCGCCTGCCGTCCCCAGGCGAAGAGTCCGGCCGGCCGCAGCAGCAGCACCACGATCACGAGTGCGAAGACCGCGGAGGGGAGGTACACCGTCTTGTCCGTCGGCAGCGCGCCGTTGATCACGCCGGAGGCGAACCCGATCGTGAAGCCGCCGAGCGTGGCGGTCCACAGCCGGTCGATCCCCCCGACGACGACGCCGACCAGCACGATGATCGTGTCGCGGAGCGCGAAGTCGTACTGGACGAGCGGAGTCTGGACGGTGAGGAGCACCGCAACCGCAGCGGCGAGCAGGCCCGAAATCAGGGCGGCGAAGCCGATCACCCGGTTCGCGCGCACACCGAGCAGCCGCGCGGTGCGGAAGTCGCTCGCCGCCGCGCGTGTGTGCAGCCCGATCGTCGTCCGCGTGAGCAGGACAGCGAGCAGCGCGAGCGCCGCCCCCGCGACGATGACGGCGACGATCGTGATCTTCCGGACGTCCACCCCGCCCACGTCGACCGCCTGGTTGAGCGGCGCGACCGACCCGGCGATCTCGCCCAGCGTGCCGTCGCGGAGATCGACGATCAGCGCGACCGCCTGCAGCACGAACGCGATCGCGAACGTGGTCACGAGCATCACCGCCGGCGACTGGTCGCGCAGCGGACGGAACACGACGCGGTCCATGGTGAGCGAGAGCGCTACCACGACCGCAAAGCAGGCGACGATGCTCGCCGCGACCGGCCACCCGGACGTGAACGCGAGCGTGTAGGCGCCGGCCATCACGAGCTGCCCGTACGCGAAGTTGACCAGGCGCAGAACCCCGAAGACGAGCCCGATCCCGACGGCCATCAGCGCGTAGATCGCTCCGAGGGCGACCGCGTCGGAGAGCGTCTGGAAGTCGATCGCGGCGACGGTCACGAGGCGAGGTAGGCTGAGATGAGCTTGTCGGTGTCCCCGGCGTCCTGCGGCCCGAGCGTCATCCGCAGCTCGCCACCGACGAGCACGTGGGTCCGGTCGGCAAGCGCGACCGTCCGCTGTGCCCGCTGCTCGACGAGCACGATCGTCACCCCGCGGTCGCGGATTGCTGCCAGCGCTGCGAAGACCCCGTCGACGGCGGTCGGCGCCAGTCCCAGCGAGGGCTCGTCGAGGAGGAGCAGGTCGGGCTGGGCTACGACGGCGCGGCCGATCGCGAGCTGCTGCTGCTGGCCGCCCGACAGCGCGCCGGCGGAGCGGCCGCGGAATTCCTGCAGGATCGGAAACAGCTCGTACGCGGGAGCCAGTGGATCGGCGCCGTTTCGCCTGCGCGCCGCGAGGCCGAGCTGCAAGTTCTCCTCCACCGTGAACTCGCCGAAGATGCGCCGCCCCTCGGGGACGAGCGCGACCCCCGCTCGGGCGATCGACTCCGGCGAGCGTCCCGAAGTGGGTTCCCCGCCGATCCGGATCTCACCGCCATACGCCGGCACGAGGCCCATGACCGCATTGAGCGTCGTCGACTTGCCCGCGCCGTTCGGGCCGATGAGGCCGACGATCTCGCCCGGCTCGACCCGGAGGTTCAGCCCGCGCACGACCGAGACTGCGCCGTACCGCACCTCGAGCGCCGCCAGCTCCAGCGCAGGCTCAGGCATCGCCGGTCACCGCCGTCTCGCCCAGGTACGCGGCGGCAACGTCGAGGTTTCCACGCACCTCCGCGGGAGTGCCCGCCGCGAGTGTCCGTCCCTCGTCGAGCACATGGATCCGGTCGCAGACGCCCATCACCAGGGCCATGTTGTGGTCGATCAGGAGCACGCCCGCGCCGTGCTCGTCGCGCACCGACCGGACGACCTCGGCGAACTCCGGCACCTCCGCCTCGGGCAGGCCCGCGGCCGGCTCGTCCATGAGCAGGAACGCCGGCTCCGTGGCGAGGGCGCGAGCCACGCCGAGCCGCCGCTCGTCGCCCTGCGGCAGAGTCGCCGCGGGTCTCCATTCCTGCGGTCCCAGGCCGAGCAGATCGAGCAGCTCGTCCGTGCGCCGCCGAGCCTCCCGCGGCTTCGCCCCGACGCCGAGAGCCGCCACCTCGACGTTCTCCCGCACCGTCAGGCTGCGAAAGGAACGGCTGTGCTGGAACGTCCTCGCCAGCCCGGCGCGCGCGCGACGATGGGCGCTCCAGCGGGTGATCGCGCGATCGCCGAGCTCGATCACACCTTCGCTGGGGAAGTCGAAGCCGCTCAGGACGTTCACGAGCGTCGACTTGCCTGCCCCGTTCGGGCCGATCAGGCCCACGACCTCGTGCCGGTGGAGCTCCAGGCTGACGTCCTGCAACGCCCGCACACCCGAGAAGGACCGTGAGACGGAGGAGGCCCGAAGGATCTCTCCGGGCCTCCTCTCAACGACGTCTGCCGCTGGCAACCTAGAGCTTCGGGACGACCTTCGCCGTCACCGCGCCGACGTAACGCGCCTTGTTGTTCTGGATCTTGATCACGCGGTACTGCCGCCCGAAGACGGTGTGGAGCTGCGGCGAGAAGCTGATCTTGCCGCCGAGCACCTGCACTTTCTTGAACTTCTCGAGCTGCCTCGAGAGGTCCGAGCCTTTCGTCGAGCCGTTCGCCCGCTTGATCGCCTCGAAGACGCCGTCGACCGCGGCCGCGCCGCCGATGAATCCGCCGGTGAAGGGCGGCGCCTTCGCCTTCTTCAGCGCCGCGATCATCTGCCGCACGGACTTGTTCGGGTCGTCGCCGAAGACGGACGCGTACGTGACGCAGTAGTACTCCGTCACCTGGGGACTCTTGGTCACCCAGTACGTGCCGTCGCCCGCCCACGAGTTGAGGATCGGGGTGTTGTTCCCGAGCGCCCGCAGCCCCGAGACGAGGCCGGGCAGCTCGGCAAACGCGGTCGACGTGACGATCACGTCGGCCTTCCTCGCGTTCAGGCGGCTCACCGCCGTGCCGACGTTGTTCGCCCCGGTCGCGTAGCTCTCCCGCGTGACGATCTTGCCGCCGAGCTGCGTGAAGCGCTTCTCGAACGCCGTGACGACGTTTTTGAAGTAGACGAGGAGGGTGTTCGTCGCGAGCGACGCGTTCCTCCAGCCGCGCCGGTAGGCGTACTCGGCCATCGCCGAGCCTTCGTCCTGCGCGACGTTGCCGAAGCTGAAGGCGAGCTTGCCCTTCGCCGCGAAGCGCTTCGGGCCCATCTGGTCGGTGCCGATGCACGGCGCGACCGCCAGGATCCCCCGCTTGATCGCCTCCTGCACGACCGGCGTCGCGAAGTCGACGTCGCAGGTGGTGAACATGATGTTCGCGCCCGCCCCGAGCAGGCTCGCGGCGCACGACTTCGCCTTCGCCGCGTTGTTGTTCGTCGTGTCGCAGGTCTTGATCTGGAACTTGCGACCGTTGACGCCGCCCTTCGCGTTGATCTGCGCGACGCGGATCTTCGCCGCCGCCAGTGCCGGGTTGTCGAACGGAGCCATGTTGCCCGTCTTGTCGAACGCCCAGCCGATCACGATCGGCTTCTTCTGCGCCGTGGCCGCCTGGCCGCCCGTCGTACCTGCCACCGTCGCGATTGCAGCGGCGCCCGCGGCAACCGCTGCGAGAGCACCCCACCTAGTCGCTCGTTTCACTACGCCTCCTCCTGTCGATGCACGACGCCAAACAGCTATTCAAGTCCCTACGACGCCACCGGGTCAATCGGATGGCCCAACCGTGTCATGGACGCTCTGAACGCCGCGCCGCGCCAGCTCGCGCGGGTCGTCCTTCCACAGCGAGTCCGGCAGCTCCGGATCGGAGAAGATCTCGAGGTCGAAGAGGCCGTCCCAGCGCAGCGCTTCGAGGATCGGGCCGTAGTCGACGACGCCGTCGCCCGGGAGCACGCGGTCGTTCGTGTTGCGCGTCGGCTCGCGCCAGTCGGCGACATGGACGCCGTAGATCCGGTCGCGGTGCCGCTCGATCTGCTCGACAGGCTCGCGCCAGAGGTGCCAGACGTCGTACATGAGCCCGACGTCCGCGCCCGACTCGTCGATGAGCTCCGCCGCCTCGTCGAGGGAGCTCACGATCGTCCAGTAGTGCGCGAACTCGCGCTGGATCGGCTCGAGCGCGACACGGACGCCCGCCCGCCGTCCCTCGTCGGCGATCGTGCGGAGGCCTTCGAGGATGGTGCCGCGGTCGTCGCCGGGCCCGGTCAGAAACAGCACGCACGGCGGTTCGAACGGTGCGAGCCGGCGGATTCCGGCACAGATCGCCTCGATGCGCTGCTCGGGATCGTCGGGCCCTTCCATGAGCGGCAGGGGCAGGATCGACGGCACCGCGGGAACCGCCGTCGCCGCTTCGAGGCCGCTGGACCGGAACCGCTCGATGGAGTCGTCCGCGAGCTTCATCGCCCAGATCCCGATCCCGTCGGCCCCCGCGGCGCGGTACATGTCGAGATCGTCCGCGAACGACTGCGTGACCGTCGTGATCTGCGAGATCGAGACGCGCGCGCTCACCGGCCGAGCCTTCCTCTCACGCGCGCGAGCGTGCGGGCGGGAAGCGGCAGGCGCAGCAGCTGCGGCGCGACGAGCGTCCCGGAGCCCGCGCCGAGCCCCGGGCCGGGATGGGTGCTCGCGCCGATATGGAAGAGCCGGTCGATGGGCGTGCGGTGGCCGGGCTGGCGCGGGAAGGGGCGCCACAGGAGGTTCTGGTCGAGCGCGAGCGAGCCTCCGTAGGGATCGCCATGGTGCAGGTTCGGGTTCGCGTCTTGGAGGTCGGCCGGGGAGAGCACGACCCGCTGGAGGATCGACGACTCGAGGTTCGGGATGTGCCGCGCAATCCGCGCCTGAATCCGGTCGGCGTAGCGCTCACGCAACTCCTCGGTCCAGGATCCGTCGTCCGGGTCGAGCTCGCCCGCGGCGTCTCCCTTCACGTGCCACGGCAGCTCCTGCAGCTGGATCCAGAGCAGCCCCTTTCCGTCGGGAGCGCGCGACTCGTCCATGGTCAGCGGCTGGCCGACGACGACGGTCGCCTCCGCCGGTAGGAGGCCCCGCTCGGCCTCGTTGACCGCGCGCGAGACACCGTCAAGCCCTGGGGTCAGGTGGACGATCGCGGTGTGCGCGAGCCTTTCGTCGCCCTCCCAGCGCGACGGCTCAGAAAGCGCGAAGTGGATCTGCATTTCGGAACGGCCGAAGCGGAATCGCTCCGCCCCTTCGCGCACCGGCGGTGGAACGTCTGCGTCTGCGAGCAGCTGTCCGTACAGCGCCGGCGGCAGGACGTTGCAGAGCACGGCCCGCGTCGCTCTCACGCTGCGTCCATCGGTCGTCCGCACGCCGACGGCGCGGCCGTTCTCGACCAGCACGCGCTCGACCTCGGCACCCGTCTCGCAGACGCCTCCCCGGTCGCGGATGAGGCTCACGAGCGCGTCGGCGAGCCGTGCGCCGCCGCCACGCGGGATCGGCATCCCGCCCTCCTGCACCGCGACGGCGATCACCTGCGTCATGAAGCCGGAGACGGCGGCGTCCGGGCCGAGGCCTGTATGAAGCACCCACGGCGCCAGCAGCCCGCGTGCCCGCTCGGAGCGGAACGTGGCGGTCAGCCAGTCGCGGCTGGAGATCAGCACCGACCCTGCGAACTCGGCGAGGCCGCGCCGGCCGAGCCGCCGGTACGCCTTCGTCCCGAGCCCGAGACCCGCGCGCGACCACAGCTCTGTGCCGAGGACGCCGAACGCGAGGTCGGCAAGCGGGAAGAACTCGGCGAGCATCCGCCGCCACGCGTCGCCGTCGCCGGCCGCGTGCCGGTCGAGTTCCGCCGCGTTGGCGTCGGCGCTGCGCAGAAGGAAAGCCGCCTCTCCATCCGGAAAGAGCGTCGCGGTCGGCAGGTCGGTGTTGAGGTACTCGAGCCCGCGGGCCGCAAGCTCGTCGCCGAGCTGCGCGTGCGCCGCGCCGCCGACCCAGAGCGGGTGCCAGGCGCTGAACGTGTCGTGCAGGAATCCGTCCTGCGTGAGCTCCTCGGTCTTGATCGCGCCGCCGAGCCAGTCGTTTCGCTCCAAGATGCAGACACTCCAACCGCCGTCGGCAAGCAGCGCGCCGGCCGCGAGGGAGTTGATCCCGCTCCCGACGATGACGGCGTCGAACTCGGCCACCGGCGCATTTAATAGCCTGGCGCCGTGACCGAGCGCGTCCTCCGCTGGGCCGACTGTCTCAATGTGCGCGATCTCGGCGGTCACCCGACCGAGGGCGGCGGCGAGACGCGATTCGGCGGGGTCGTGCGAGCGGACAGCGTCGCCAGCCTCACCGACGAGGGCTGGCGGCAGGCGCTCGACTACGGAGTCCGCACGGTGATCGACCTCCGGATGCAGGCCGAGCGCGACGCCGACCCGCCTCGGGAGCTCCCGATCGAAGCGCTGCACCTCCCGGCGTTCGGCGATTGGGACGAGTCGGTCGAGGCCGAGATCGACGCCGTATCCGCGGCGGAGAAGGACACGCCGTCGAAGACAGCAGCGGTGTACCTCGAGTTCCTCGAGCGGTTTCGTCCGAACTTCGCCCGCGCCGTGTCGGCCGTCGCGAACGCCCCCGACGGCACCGTGATCGTGCACTGCCAGGGCGGCAAGGACCGCACCGGCCTCGTCGCGGCGATGCTGCTGCGGCTCGCGGGAGTCGGGATCGACTCGATCGCCGAGGACTACGCGCTCAGCGAGGTCCACCTCGCCCCGCGGCTCGAGAAATGGCTGGCGGATACCTCGGACGAGGAGGAGCGTGAGCGGATTCGACGGATCTCGGCGACGCCCGCGCCGTCCATGCAGCGCGTGCTCGCCGAGCTCGAACTGCGGTACGGCAGCGTCGCTGCCTACCTCGAGGCGGGTGGCGCTTCTCCCGAGGACGTGGAGCGCGCTAGGAGTCGCCTGCGCGGTTGACCAGCGCGCGGAACTCGTCGTCCGTGACCAGGCCGCGCTTGCTCGTTCCGAGCTCCTTCACGCGGGCGAGCAGGCCCGCGCGCCGCTCCTCGGGCACGTCGAGCCCGAGCTCCTGCGCCTTGATCCGGATCGAGTCGAGGCCGCTCTTCTTCCCGAGCACGATCTTGCGCTCGGCGCCGACGAGCTCGGACGAGTAGGGCTCGATCGACTGCGGATCGTGGAACTGGCTCGCCACCGCCCCCGACTCCCGCGTGAACAGGTTCTCGCCGACGATGGGCTTCCAGGGCTCCAGCTCGTAGCCGGAGAGCTCGCGAACGCGCGCAGACACGTCGCGGAGGCGCGCGAGGTCGAGCCGCGTCGAGGTCCCGTAGAGCGCCTGCAGCGCGAGAGCGACTTCGCCGAGGTTGGCGTTTCCGGCCCGCTCGCCCATCCCGTTGATCGTCCCGTGGATCACGGTCGCTCCCGCCTGGACCGCGGCGACCGCCGCGGCGGTCGCGAGGCCGAAGTCGTTGTGCCCGTGCCAGTGAACGGGAACGTCCTCGCCGAGCCATTCCGTGGTCGCGCCGACGAGGAAGGCCGCAGCTTCCGGCGTGGCGACGCCGATCGTGTCGACGACGACCGCCTCCTGCGCGCCCGCTTCGATGGCCGTCTTGTACGCCTGCTCGAAGTAGCGCAGGTCAGCGCGTGTCCCGTCGACGCCGAAGTATGCGACGCGGATGCCGTGCTCGACCGCGAAGGACACTGCCTTGCGGATCCGCTCGAGCATCTCCTCACGGGACAGGCCGAGCGCGGCGAGCTTCAGGTCGGAGATCGGCGATTCGACGACACTCGCGCGCACCCCGAGCTCGACGAGCGCCTCGACGTCCGCGCCCACGGCCCGCGAGAAGCCCCAGATCTCGGCGCGCAGGCCCGCCTCCGAGATCAGCTGAACCGCGCGATAGTCGTCCTCGGAC
>JALZOQ010000262.1 GCA_030913835.1 Actinomycetota bacterium
CGGGACAGGTGTCGCTCGCGGACGCGCTCGCGATGGCGACGTGCGCGCGGAACCTCGTCCTGCTCGGCGATCCGCAGCAGCTTGCGCAGGTGTCGCAGGGGACGCATCCCGCGGGAGCGGGCGTCTCGGCGCTCGAGCACGTTCTGGACGGCGGCGACACGATCCCACCGGAGCGGGGCTTGTTTCTCGGCTTCACCTGGCGAATGCACCCGGACGTGGCTCGCTTCGTCTCGGAGATGTCCTACGAAGGTCGGCTGCACTCGGCGCCCGACTGCGCGCGGCAGGGGACGGCGTTCGGCACCGGGATCCGCTTCATCCCTGTCGAGCATGCGGGCAACCGCCAGAGCTCGCGCGAGGAAGCCGACGCGATCGCCGCGGAGATCGAGCGGATGACGGGCGGCGACTACACGGACATGAACGGCAGTACGCGTCCGCTGCGGCACGCCGACTTCATGGTCGTCGCGCCGTACAACGCGCAGGTGCGGTGCCTGCGAGCGGCGCTACCGGCGAGCGTGCCGGTCGGGACGGTCGACAAGTTCCAGGGGCAGGAGGCGGCGGTCGTGTTCTTCTCGATGGCGACGTCGAGCGGCGACGACGTGCCGAGGAACCTGGAGTTCCTGTTCTCGCGGAACCGGCTGAACGTCGCGATCTCGCGTGCGCGGTGCCTGGCCGTGCTGGTCGCGAGCCCGCGGCTACTCGAGATCCGCTGCCGGACGGTCGAGCAGATGCGGCTGGTCAGCGCGCTCTGCAGGCTCGTAGAGCTCGCCGGTTAGAGCGACCCGAGAGGCGCGATTGCGCGCATCGGCTGGCCTGTGACCTCGCGGATCAAGTCGAAGTCCCGGTCGTAGTGACAGACCGCCAAGCCCGCCAGCTCGGCAGCTGCGGCGATGAGTAGATCCGGGATCCGGGCCCGTCGATGGTGGAGCGGCCCCTCCGCCGCAAGCGTCTCGAAGATGTCCGTGGCCCTTACCCAGACGCGGTGATCGACTGGAACCTGCGAGAGCGTCTCCAGCTCGGCTCGGGCGGCCACGAAGTCAACATGGTCGCGGGCGGTCCAGAGGAGCTCCATCATCACCATCTCGCATGTCGCGATCTGGCCTCCTGACACGAGCGCGTCGAAGTCCGCTCGCACCGCCGGCGACTTGTGGCGGCTCGTCCATGCGCTCGTGTCTGCGAGCTCCACTACACGCGAGTGCGCCGCAACTGGTCGAGTGCTTCTGGCGTCAGGTCCTCGAAGGTGCGCTCGGCGAGCGCCTGCAGCCGCTCGCGGCGGACGACATCCTCTAGCGCACGATGGATCGTGTCCGTGGTCCCGTTCGTCCCGAGCACCTCGCGTGCCTGGGCGACGAGCTCTAGCTCGAGATTGAGCGATGTGCGCTTCACCATAACCGAATCGTATGGATCATCAGTTCGTTCGTCAAGCATATAGTCATGTCCAAGAGAGGCATATGTCAGGCGCTGCTGTCAGCGCTTCGAAATGATGTCTGAGAGGTTTCGGTATTCGGTCGCCATCAGCTTGTCCTTCGGCCGGCCTGCGGCTTCCTTCATCGCGATCAGGTGGTCGAGCGACGGGCCCGCTCGTCTTAGTCGACGTCAAGCGCAATCCGGAGAGCATCCCGAAGGCGCTCGAGGGATTCTGGGTCGAGCTCGCCGCGCCGCGTGCCGAGCGCGCGCTTCGGGATCGTGAACAGGTTGTCGCAGTTGACGACGCACTCTCGGGTGAGTCCATGGGCTGCTCCGAGTGGCACCTCCGTCGGCAGGCGCCGCACCGTCCCCGTTACCGCGGCGACGGTCACGTTGGCCAGGAGCGGAATCGCTCGTTCGCGCGTGACGATCACGACAGGCCGACGCCCTCCCGGAAGGTCGACGTCGTGAATCGCGCCGCGGTTCAGAGCGGGTCGCCGGGGTTCGCGTTGTCGAACGCCGCGAGCCCGGCGAGTCCGATCTCGCTGACCCACTCCTCCTGCGGCTGCTCGCCGTACCCGCGCGTGTAAGCAATCTCGATCGCGCGCTCGCGCTCCTCGCGAGCAAGGCGGGCAAGGCCGGCTCTCAAGGCATCGCTCCGGTTCGCGTAGCGGCCATCCGTGACGAGCTTGTCCAGCACGGCCAAGTCCTCTTCGGTCATACGAACTGGGACTTGAGTTGTCATACGAATAGTATACCAGACATTACCCGAGCAATAGCCTGCGCACGTCTTCGGCGCTAGCGAGTAGCCGGCCGAGCTCATCGAGACTCGTGTCCACCGCGCTCGCGAAGACGTCCGGGCCCCCAAGCCCTTCGAGCGTCTCGGGCGGGAGGAACTTGAGCAGCAGCGCCGCTGTTCCCGGCGGGAGCGCGGCGAAGTGGACGGTCAGGATCCCGTGGTCTCGCAGGAGGAGCATCGCGAGCGCGGCCGTTGCCTCGATCGGGACGATCGGCGGCTCCGGGACGTTGCCGCGCCGCATGGCCTCCGTCAGCACGTCGTGTCCCTCGAGCCGGACCGCGACCTGCGTTCGCGTCAGCACGTCGCCGAGCCCACGGGCTTGAAGCGCCTCGTAGAGCTGCTCGGTCGCCGCGACGAGCTCGCGCACGCGCTCGGGCCGGTAGCCGGCGAGCGAGTGGACGACGGCCGGGTAGAGCATCGGCCGTGCCTCCATGCCGAGCTCGAGCGCACGCGCGCGCATCTGCGCTACGAGCTCGCGCCGGCCCGCGAGCAGGCCGAGTCGCGGACCGGTGGTGCCGTACTTGTCCAGCCCGGTCGCCCCTGCGTCGACACCGAGCTCGAGCGTCTTCGGCTGACCCAGAACGGCGGGACCGACCCGGGCTCCTCCGGCGTCGTCGGCGA
>JALZOQ010000266.1 GCA_030913835.1 Actinomycetota bacterium
GGCTTGCACAGTCGCGTTAGAAGTGACCGGTATTTGTCGCGATGTTTGCTTTTTGAACACAGCGGACACTTGGGATGACGACCAAGCGTCGCTCGGGTCGGCGAACGTAGCCGGGTTTACGCCCGAAACGGCCCGCAGACCCTCGAGCGCTGCGTGCCGAAGAAAGGTCGATCTGATGAGGATTCCGTCGATCATCATCGCTGTGGCTGTTGCCAGCGTGCTGTCGCTGGCGATCCAAACAGACGCCGCCCAGGGTCAAAGACCCGGTCGCGTGCAGTCGCTGACTGAGAGGGAGAAAGCTTTAGCTCGAGCGATCGTTGACCGTGAGGCGCTTCGCCTGACCGGGCTGTCACCCAGGAGCGTCACAATCACCGGCATTTTTCCTTGGTACACGGCGAGCTACCGCCCTATCGGGGCCGCTGTTCATCTCAGATTCGCCAGCGCTATGCCGATCGCCGGTCGGATTCCGGTCCTGGACCAAGAAGGGCTCGGAGCCGACGAGATGTATCGGTCACATATCGCCGACATGGTTGTGAACCGCGTAACGGAGATCTACGCGATGGTCGATCTGCACCAAAACGCGCTCGCCGGCCTGTACCTCCACGGACCGGAGATTCAGTATGTCCGGCCGCGGGAGGAGCCATCGCGGCCGTCAATGTCGCGATTCAGGCCAGAGCGAGCGACCCCTTACCCACCCGCTGAGGGCGGTGGCTTCGGCTACATCGTGGTCGACGGTTACAACCAGTTCTACAACTGGGATATGACGAGCCAAAACTTGAGTCCAAGCGAGGCGGACTGGCCATCGACGCTGATCTTCGGCAACAACGCGACGATTATGAAAGTGAAGAATGGCCTGGAGGGGCAAGGTTACGCCGCCCACCCCGCAACCCCGATGTACGGCTACCTAACACAGGGTCCTGGATCGTGTTGCGTGTGGGACGCCGATGAGGGGAGAAAGACAGGCCCTTGCTCTGGTACGCACTACCGCGTCTACGCCGATGCCGACGAGCGCATGTACACGCCGTCCTGGGGGTACTTCGTCATGGCGACCACGCACAGGGACAATGACGAATGCCCCTTCGGCGCTTCGCCTACGGCCGGCTGGAGTGAGGAAGCCGAAGCCAACGTCACAGCAGCCTCAAGCGCCGTGGGATGGTCAGCCTATCCGGACTACCTTCTGTTCAACAACTCCGTTGTGACGTCGTGGATTGGCAACCGCTACTACCAGAACAATGGCTACGGGACTTTGATCACGATGCCATGAGACCGCGCGCGACAAAGACATTCCAGTGATGAACCGAAAACGCGTCGCGCTTTTGGCTCTGTTCTCAAGTGTCGCGCTGGGTGTCGCGCCCGCGGGAGGCGCCGGCGAGCCGGTTCGAGTCGACAGTTTCGGGATCTGGACGCTTACGCGCCTCGGCTATGGGGACGTCGTCGTTCCCGCCGACGCGCCCCGGTCTAGTGTCTCTGTTCCGTTCACCCTTCCTCAGGGCGCTAGGCAGGGACCTCGGAACTGGTACCTGATCCATCACCACTTCCGCTTGACCTTCGACTCCGCCTCCGGTGAAGGCTTCGTCTTGGTCACGGCCGCCACCAATGGCCGAGCGGCTTCGTCGATCGAGTTCACCACGCGTCGTGACGATGGACGGCTCCGCGTCGACTGGACTGGCGTGAATCTCATAGAGGGGCCGACGAAAGGCATCGACGTAGGCCCGCAGGTAGACCTACGCGAGGTCAACTTTCTCCAGTACGCAGGCGTTCGAGGTGGTCTCAACTCGCTCGATTTTCAAGTCGAGCAGTTCGGCGATTCGAGAGTCGAACGGCTGGAGGTGTCTCGTGACAGTGGCATTGAGTACTCGCGTGTCGGTCCGGCCTTACTGCGGCTCGAGCTCCAGGACCGGCGTTCCCCCGTCTCGGTCGGCGATCTAGTTCGAGTGCGTTATCAGCTTGTGAAGGTGAAGGGCCGCGCGATCCGCAATGTTCGCATCTCGGCGACCGCCGACGATCGGGCGATGCAGCCGATCGGAAGAACTGAGGTGACGACGGCGATCTCGACGCGACCAGTCCGGGGAAGTTTTCGCTTTCGGCCAAACAAGACCGGTGCATTTCAGGTGTCAGTTGTGGCTAGAACCGGTTCGGGACGACTGATCGATTCGACGATCGTGCGAGTACGCTCGCGTGCAACCGCACATCGACACGGCGCCGCGGGTGTCGGCGCGCTCCTCCTTACCGCGGGCGCTGGAAGCTTCTTGCTGGTTCGGTCGACGCGGCGCAGACGTCTACTTCGCGGAGGATGAGCGGCGGCACAAGCGTGCGGGCGACGATAGCGGCCTTGCCGGTGGCGGCAGCGACCGCGGCGGTCTCGTGGGCGACCTGGAGGGAAGGAAGCTGCCGCCCGCTGAATGCGTCCGAGGGCTACCTGGTGCTCACAGCAGCAGGGCTCGCGTTCGCGTGGGCGGCCTACAGCGTCGGCCCGCCACGATGGCGTATTCCCGGACGCATCACGCTTGCGATCGCCGCCGGGCTCGTGGCCCCCGCCGTCTCGTACGCCGCGGTCTTCGTGGCCTGGGCTGCGAACTGCGCGAGCTAACCGGCTGGAGTAGCGGCTCGCTCTCGTCTCGCGACGCCTCGTTTAGCGCCTAGTCGATCACGAAGCCGACGACTATCCGCGTCACGCGGCCGTTGCGCAGGAAGAAGTCGGTCACGCGTTTTCCCGGCAAAAACGAACCGAGGTAGCAGTGTCCCGGCTCGCATTTGAGTCCCTTGACCCGGGCGCGGAGCTGAGCTTTCGTCGATCCGACGCCTGCTCCCCGGGCCGTGCGCTCCCTCGGCGACGTCGTCTGGAGCCCTGTCGCGGAGTTCCCGCCCTGGAAAGTCACCTCGACCCGCGGGTAGACGAACTGCGTCCAGGAGCCGAAGTCGTTCGTGCCCCGGCGGATGCGCGGCGGCTGCCCGAGCCTCGCCCGCACCTGGGCTTTCGTCATCTCCAGACTGACACCCGCGATCGACCGCTGCGGGACGATCGCGGCGCCGGCCGGGCTCGCGCAGCAGGCGAGAGCGGCCCCGAGGGTCACTGCGAGGATGGACGTTCGCACGAGCCTAGCTTCGGTCTCGGTTCCGGCGTTCCTCGGCCGACTCGCCCTCCTGCGGCGCCCCGGCCCGGCCACTCATGGCGCCGCCGTCCTCCTCGACGACCTCGCGCGGATCCGCGTGCCGGTACTCGTCGCTCTGGACACCGCCAGCGGATCGCCCTGGGCGTCGAGCGCGTGAACATCGCGCTACGGGATTCGAGCACCCCTCTAATCGCGCTATTCCGGTTGCGAGGGGGCACGGGGGTGGGCAGCATCCGCGCGTTTGGGGTCACTCGTCGGTTGGCGGCCGCGGGCGGCGTCCCCATCGGGGCCAGCCGCCTTCGTCGTAGTCCGTGGCGCGCCGC
>JALZOQ010000270.1 GCA_030913835.1 Actinomycetota bacterium
GGCTACGAGCACTCCCTGCGTCCTTGCCTCGGAACGACCATCGCACCGCGGAGACGAGCGACATTCCGCCAAACCCTCCGAGCCCGGCGAAGCAGGAGCCCGTAACCCGTTCGCTAACGTGTTCCGCCTATGGCCAAGAGACTGATCGTCGCCGAGAAGCCGTCCGTCGGCCGCGACCTCGCGGGCGCGCTGCCGGGCACCTTCGAGAAGAGCGAGGCGTTCCTCGAGTCCGACGAGTACGTCGTCACCTGGGCCGTCGGCCACCTCGTCGAGCTCGCCCAGCCCGAGGAATACGACGAGAAGTTCAAGAAGTGGCGGATGGCCGACCTCCCGATCGTCCCAGAGCCCTTCCGGCTGAAGCCGCGCGACGTGAAGTCGAAGAAGCAGCTGAACGCGATCCTGAAGCTGATGAAGCGCGACGACGTCGACCGGATCGTCAACGCCTGCGATGCCGGGCGTGAGGGGGAGCTGATCTTCGCCTACATCTACGAGACCGCCTTCAAGCCCGCGCCCGAGGAGGCCGGCGACGAGAACGGCGAGAAGCCGAAGCGCAAGAAGAAGGCGCCGCCGGAGCCGAAGCCCGTCGAGCGGCTCTGGATCTCCTCGATGACGAAGCAGGCGATCCGAGACGGGTTCGAGAAGCTCCGGCCCGGCGAGCAGCTCGCCGACCTCGAGGCAGCCGCGCGCTCACGCAGCGAAGCCGACTGGCTCGTAGGCATGAACGCGACGCGCGCGGCGACCATTCGCGGCCGTGCTTGGGTGGGGGGCGTCGTCTCGCTGGGCCGCGTCCAGACGCCGACGCTGGCGATGATCGTCAAGCGGGAACGCGAGATCCAGGCCTTCGTACCGCAGCCGTACTGGCTCGTCCACGCGACCTTCGACCCGCGCTACCAGGGCCTCTGGTTCGACGGCAAGGAAGAGACGCGGATTTTCGGCGACCCGAACCGCGCCGACGAGATCGTCGCCAAGGTCGAGGGCAAGGACGGGATCGTCGAGAAGGTCGAGCGCAAGGAGCAGTCCGAGCGCGCTCCCCTCCTGTACGACTTGACCTCGCTCCAGCGCGACGCCAACCGCCGCTTCGGCTTCTCCGCGCGCCGCACGCTGCAGGCCGCGCAGTCGCTCTACGAGTCCAAGAAGGCGATCACCTATCCGCGCACGTCGTCCCGCTTCCTCTCCGGCGACCTCGTCCCGCAGCTGAAGCCGACGGCCGCGACGCTGGCGCCGATCTCCGAGTACTCCGCCGCCGCGCGCTACGTGCTCGACCTGGAGCGGCTTCCGCTCGGCCGCGTGGTCAACGACGCCAAGGTCGACGACCACCACGCGATCATCCCGACCGACATCGAGCACGACGTCTCCGCGTTCTCGCCCGACGAGCGCCGTGTCTTCGACCTGATCGCCCGCCGCTTCCTCGCCGTCTTCCACCCGCCGGCCCGCTACGCGCGCACGACCGTCATCACGCTGGTCGAGGAGGAGCGCTTCCGCACGCGCGGCAAGATCACCCTCGAGGCGGGGTGGCGCGGCGTCTACGGGCTCGAGACGGAGGAGGAGCTGAAGGCGAAGCAGTCCGAGGACGAGTCCGAGGGGGAGGGCACCGAGATCCCGCCGCTCGAGCAGGGCCAGACCATCCGCTGCGTCGAGGCCGAGAGCGAGGCCAAGGAGACGAAGCCGCCGCCGCGCTACACCGAGGCGACGCTGCTCTCCGCGATGGAGACCGCCGGCAAGCTGATCGACGACGAGGAGTTGCGCGAGGCGATGAAGGACTCCGGGCTCGGCACTCCCGCGACCCGCGCCGAGACGATCGAGACGCTGATCCGCCGGGAGTACATCGAGCGCGCCGGGCGCGATCTCCAGGCGACGCCGAAGGGCATCCAGGTGATCACGATGCTCGAGGAGCACAAGCTGACCTCCCCGGAGTTGACCGGCGACTGGGAGAAGCGGCTCTCCGACATCGAGCACGGGTCGGGCGACCGCGAAGCGTTCATGCGCGAGATCGTCGGCTTCGCGAAGGAGACCGTCGAGCAGATCGCCGCGCTCGACAAGGAGAAGCTCCGCCCCGAGCGCGTCGAGCTCGGCCCGTGTCCGCGCTGCGGCGCGACGACCGGCGAGATCATCCGCGAAAACTCACGCGCGTACGGCTGCACGAGCTGGAAGAGCCGTGAGGAGCCCGGGTGCGGATTCGTGATCTGGAAGCGCGTCGCCGGCCGCACCATCACGCCCGAGGTGGCGCGTCAGCTGATCGAAGAAGGACGCACGAAGGAAGTCCTCTCGGGCTTCCGGTCGCGTGGCGGCAAACCTTTCCGCGCGCGGCTCGTCTTCACTGAAGACGGCAAGGTCGAGTTCGACTTTCCGCCGCGCGGGCAAGCGTCCGAGCAGCAGGACGAGCAAACCGCTCAGCCCGCTGCCGCGGAATAACAGAACCCGAACCTTCGTTCGTCACACTACCGTTACCACTTCGGGCGCGGTTCCTCTGGCAAGTCGAGGAATTTCTTCCTACAGTGCGAAGGGTTCGCAGAACGACATCGACTCGCCATCCGAAAGGACTGAAAGACTCACTTGACGCAGAATCAGCTTCACGAACTGCTTGACTCAGATCAGGCCAAGACCCTCGTTGAGGGCTCGGAAGAGCGCGGCTACATCGAGCCGACCGAGTTCGAGGCGTTCACGCTCGAGCACGACCTGAACGATCAGGAGATCGAAGAGGTCACGCGCGAGTTCGAGCGCATCGGCCTGGACATCGGACCGCCCGAGGCGGCCGCGGCCGAGGCTGCCGCTAAGGAGAAGGAAAAGGAGGAGGCCGCCGCCGCCGAGAAGCACACGCTCAGCGGTTCAGCCGACTCGCTCCAGCTCTTCCTCGCCGACGTCGGACGGCACAAGCTGCTGACGGCGCACGAAGAGGTCATCCTCGCCAAGGCGATCGAGCGCGGCGACCCCGTCGCCAAGCGCCGGATGATCGAGTCGAACCTGCGCCTGGTGGTTTCGATCGCAAAGGGCTACCGCGGGCTCGGCGTTCCGTTCCTGGACCTGATCCAGGAGGGCACGCTCGGCCTCAACCGCGCGGTCGAGAAGTTCGACTGGCGGCGCGGCTACAAGTTCTCGACGTACGCGACCTGGTGGATTCGCCAGTCGGTCCAGCGCGCGGTCGCGAACCACGCCCGCACGATCCGCGTCCCGGTGCACGTCGTCGAGCGCCTTGCGGACGCCCTGGCGGCGCAGCGACTCCTCGGCCTCCTCGAACGGGTCGGCAGCTTCGCGGTCGGCGAAGAGATCGCCCAGCTCGCCCTCGTCGTCGGCGCCGACCGTCTGGTTCAGCGACACCGACGCATGTGCGGCGCCGAGCGCCTC
>JALZOQ010000281.1 GCA_030913835.1 Actinomycetota bacterium
GCCCATCCGACTCCGACCGCATGAAGCGCTGGCGAATCGCCGCCGCCCGCTCGCGCCAAACGGCGGCGGGATCGTGCTGCGGGCCGAACACCGTGACGTCCTCGACGCCGACGTGGCGCAGGGTCGCATGCGCGACGAGCCCGGCCAGGCCCCCGCCGACGACCGCGACTGAGGCGCCGCTTGTCGGTGCCGCCGTCAGGTTCTGGCGGCTTTGCCGCCGGAACCGTCTGCGCTCCCCGACCGGGACGCTCACCGGGAGCGCCACCCTTGTCCCACAGTCATTTGCCGTAGGCGCGGGTCGCGGCGCGCTCGAGCGCGGCAGCCGTCCCGTTCACGCTGCTCGGGTTGCGCAGGAAGTCCTGGAAGAGCTTGGGCAGCCCCTGGCTGGCGGTCGCCCCGAACGCCGCCGGCTGCAGCTCGGAGAGATCCCAGCGGAACACTTGCGCGCGCGCCAGCGCGGTCGCCGTGCGCTGGCGGATCGCGTCGGCGTACAGCTTCGACCCGACCCGCCGGTTCGGCGATGTGAAGTCGCCGCGCTTGACCCAGACTGAGGCCGCCCGGGCGGTGGCGAGGTACGAGACGAGCGAGCGGGATGCCGGTGTCGAGCGGAGCAGGACGACGATCGCGGTGTCCGTACCGCCGACCACCACTCGGCCCGACTTGCCGATCGACGGGAACGAGAAGACGTCGAAGTCCGTACCGGGCTGCGCGTTCGTCGAGGCGGTGATCAGCGGCGCCACGAAGTCGCCCTCGATCACCATCGCCGCCTTGGGCGGGTCGGCGAACACCTGCGAGACCGACTGGGCGAGGTCCGTCTCGAGCGCGCCGCTCGTGCCGCCCGGGATGTTCGTCCGGTCGCCGAGGATCTTCGCCATCGTGCGCAACGCCGCCTTGACGCTCGGATCGGTCCAGCGCAGCTTGTGCTCGGCGAGCAGGTCGTAACGCTTCGCGCCGGCCTGGCGGAGATAGACGTTTTCGAACAGGTCCGCGAGCGTCCAGCCGTCAGCGCCCGCGATCGCGTACGCGCGCGTTCCCCAGGCCCGGAGCGCGCGGGCGGACCGCAGCAACTCGTTGAACGTCGCCGGCGTCTTCAGTCCAGCCCCGCGGAACGCCTTCACGTCGTACCAGATCGTGGATTTGTTACTCGCCTGGAAGACGACGCCGTACAGGTTCCCGCGAACCGAGCCGACCTGGAGCCAGACCGGGGCGTAGTTCGCTGCCACGGTGGAGCGGGCGAACGCGAGCGGCCGAAGCTCGCGGCGGGTCGCGAAGCGCTTCAGCAGCAGCGGGTTCGGGAGGATCGCGACGTCGGGGCCCTTCCCCGCGGCGATCGCCTTGAGCAGCGCCTCTCCGAACATCTC
The DNA here is from genome assembly GCA_030913835.1 of Actinomycetota bacterium. GTDB lineage: Bacteria > Actinomycetota > Thermoleophilia > Gaiellales > Gaiellaceae > UBA5186. The sequence continues at coordinate 1,362 of JALZOQ010000281.1, forward strand.
CCCGGCCGATTCGTAGGTCGCAGCGGTGGTCGCGGGAGCGCCGGCTTCGAACTCGTCCAGCACCGCGCGGAACGAGCGCTCGTCGGCACCGGTCCAGGGTCCCAGCACCGAGACCCGGCGGGCCTGGGAAGCGCTGCTCCCGCCCAGGCTCGCAGCCGACGCGGAACCGGCCAGCGAGAGCGCCAGAACGGTGATCGCCCCGGCGGAAACTCGGCGAGTGATCCTGTCTTTGCGGCTCAGGTGCATCGACCCTCGGTCAATGCTTAGCACGTCCGCGGGCGCGCAAACGAACGCTTTACTTGACTGACCCCGCCAAGAGCCCTTGCACGAAGTAGCGCTGGAAGAGCGCGAAGACGGTGAGCGGGATCACCGCCGAGAAGAACGACGCAGGCGCGAGCACGTCGAGGTTCGAGCCGAACTGGCGGAGCTGGCCGGCGATCGCTGGGGCGATCGGCACGTTGTCCTGCGCCAGCGTGAACCCGACGAGGAAGTCGTTCCAGACGAACAGCACCTGGAAGATCGCGAGCGCCGCGATCGCGGGCAGCCCGAGCGGGAGCACGACCTTGAAAAAGAGTCGCCACTCCGAGGCGCCGTCGATCCGCGCGGCTTCCATCAGATCCTTCGGGATCCCGGCGAAGAAGTTGCGCAGCAGAAAGATCGCGAACGGCAAGCCGAACGCGGTGTGGAAGAGGATCAGCCCGAAGACGTTGTCGAACAGGTTCAGCTTGTTGTAGAGCGAGAACATCGGGATCAGCGCCATCTGCAGCGGCACGACCATCAGGCCGACGACCGCCACGAACATGATGTCGCGGCCCGGGAAGTCGACCCACGCGAGCGCGTACGCGGCGAACGACGCGATGATGATCGGCAGGATCGTCGCGCCGATCGTTACCTGGGCCGTGACGATGAGGGCATGCGTGATCGCCTCGTTTTGGAAGATCTGCCGATAGTTCTCGAACGTCAGCTGGCTCGGCTTCGAGAATACGTTCCACCAGCCCTGCGCGTTCGCGATCGCGGGCGGGAGCAGCGACGTGACGAAGAGCCCGGCCGCGGGGACGATCCAGAGGATCGCGATGAACGCGAGCACCCCGTGCAGCGGCAGGCGCGCGATGCGCTGCGCGAGCGTGAGGGCTGCGGAGTCTTCGCGGAGCGCGGGCTGGGTTACTTCAGCGGTAGCCATGCTCAACTCGTCGCAGAGTTGTTCTCCCTTTGCGAGCGCACCTGATAGATCAGGAACGGCAGGAACAGGACCATCAGGAAGGTGGCGATCGCCGCACCGAACCCGAAGCGGTTCTGGCCGGAGAACGAGCGCTTCCACATCTCGAACGCGAGCGTGGTTGCGTCGTTCTGCACCGAGCCCGGAGCGATCGCGTAGATGATGTCGAAGACCTTCAGCACGCCGATCATCTGCGTGACGAAGACGACGGTCAGCACCGGGAGCAGCAGCGGGATGGTCACGCGGCGGAAGAGCTGGAGCTCGTTGGCGCCGTCTGTGCGAGCGGCCTCGAGCACGTCACGCGGGATCGCCGCGAGCCCGGCGCCGATGATCACCATGGCGAAGCCGACCGCGCTCCAGAGGAAGGCGATGATGATTGCGGGCGTGATTAATTTGGGCCCGAGCCACGTGACGCCCTTGTAGGGCTGGGCGAAGGTCGCCGAAGCAATTTTCACCTGATATCCCGACCCTTGCAGACCCGTGAACTCGAACGACCCGTTCTCCGCCGTCTTCGCACTGTCGACCTTCTTGCCGTTCTGAGTCACGTCGACGATCACGCCGGGAATCCCCAGCTCACCGTCCTCGACGACGCCGGGCTTGCCGCCGCCCGGGCTGAAGTCGCGCCAGACGACGCCTTCGATCGCGCCGGGCTTCGAGACCGGCGTCACTGCTTGCTGCGCGCCGGAGGGGAGTTCGTCCGGCGGGATCCCGGTCAGCCCGAGGGTAGCCGTGTCGCCTGGGCCGAGCGGCTTCGTGAACACGAAGCGGTCGTTCAGGGCGGGGGATGACGGCTGCGCGCGCGGCAGCACTCCAGGCTCCTTGAACGTGTCGTTGATGACGCGGAGGCCGGCGTTCATGGCCCCCTGGTCGGGATCCTGCTGGTACATGATCCGCCAGATCACGCCGACCGCGAACAGCGAGACCGCGAGCGGTATGAAGACGACGATCTTGAACGCGACCGCCCAGCGCACGCGCTCGGTCAGCACCGCGAAGACGAGACCGACGGCGGTCACGAGCGCCGGAACGATCAGCACCCAGAGCGCGTT
>JALZOQ010000297.1 GCA_030913835.1 Actinomycetota bacterium
TGACCGTCTGCACGTTGTGCAGCGCGTTCGCCGGATTCATGTCCCCGAACGGATACACGGTGTTGAACACCGTGCCGACGATGTGGAAGTCGGTGTCGATCGACGGTCCCGCATCGACGACCCAGAAGCGGACGAGCTCGCCGGGCTTCGCCGTCAGCGGCTGCTTCACGTACTGGCCGGCGTAGCCGTTGAACGTCATCCAGTCCGGCTGGCGTGCGTGCGCCTTCGCCATGCTGAACTGCGCGGGCTTCGAGAGACCGTCAGAGCTCAGGTACCACTCGCTGGCGACGAGGACGTAGTTGCGATCGGCGTGGGGCATGACGCCCGGCTTCGGCTCGACGACGATCGCGCCGTACATCCCGTTCGCGATGTGCATGAGGACGGGCTTCGTCCCGCAGTGGTACATGAAGACGCCAGGATCGTTCGCGCGGAAGGTGTAGCTGACGGACTTCCCCGGCATGACGTCGCCGAAGGCCTTGTCTGGGGCGATCCGGGCGGCGTGGAAGTCGATGGAGTGGGGAATCGCGCCGTCGTTCGTCAGGGTGATCTTCACCAGCTGACCCTGTCGAACGTGGATCACCGGCCCGGGGGCGCCGCCTTCCCAAGCCCACGCGCTGTACTTGATTCCGGGCGCGACCTCGATCTCAACGTCTTTCAGGACAAGATTGACATCGGCTACGGCGCCCGCGGGAGCGGCAGGGAGCTCGGCGGGAAATGCCTCGTGCGCGGTCGCGAGCGCGTCGGCGTTCGCAGGCGCCGCGCCGGCGAAGCTCTTCAGACCGGAGACGGCGGTCGGCATGGGCATCGCCATCGAGCCGTCCGTTCCGCCCTTGGCCGCCGCGCGATCGGCCGCGTTTCTAGCGCCGTTGGCGTCAGACCACATCAAGGCTGCGAAGAACGCGAGTACGACGACGAGAAAGCCGAGACCGATGCAAGCGAGGGCGAAGAACGCGGACGAGGCTGATTCCTCGCGCCTGGCTTCGGCGGCTCGCGACGGGGCAAACTGGGCAGTGCTCATCGGTTGGCTCTCCTTGGTCGTAGGCGTTGACCGACGGTAGGGGCCTCTCACTGCGCCTGCGTCCCGGGGAGCCCGCAGATTCGACCGGGAACACCGCCGAGGGCGCTGCGGCTTATCCGCACGCGTCCGAGGTGGCCGCGACTGGACTGCGGCTTTTCCGCAAGCTTCGTGTCGGACGATGCGGATGCCCGCAGCCCTCGCCGGCGGGAGGATGCGCACATGGCGAGTTATGCCGTGTACTGGAGCGAAGGCGCAGGGCCGCGATACGCGGGTCGCCTGGAGTTGACCGACTCGGCCGCCGAGCTCTACGGCATGGCCGTGGGCCGACGGTGCCTCGAGTCGGTCCCGTACGGAGAGATTGCCTCCGTCAGGCTCGACACGGCCACCCTTCGCGTCGGGCGCCGGCGTGACGCGGAGCTCGACATCGGTAGCGTCGACGGGCCGGGAGCGCTCCGCGAGCTTGCCGATCTGCTCGCGCGCGCGGTCGCTCGTTTCCCCTCGTTGCCGCCCGAATCTGCAATCCCGTCCGAACTGACAAAGGAGATCCCCGCCGAGACCCATGCGCTCAAGGTCGTGCTCGAAGCCGCCCCAGTCGAGCAGGAGCTGATCGACCAGCACGAACTAGCGCCCAACGCGTAACTCGCGCCCCGACCAGCAACCGGAGCGGTTGCCGTCAACCTCGAGGCGGCAGCCGCTTCGGTGCTGGCCATTGGCGCGAGTACCGGTGAGAGTGCGGGGTCGGCTCCGCAACGCTCATCTCGTCGCAGTTCGTTGCAGTCCCGCGCGGTCATCGTTGCAGCTAATTTTGCGTGCACGGAGTTCGTCACAGCAATTCCCGGCGGACTTTTAATCCCAAGGTCGCTGGTTCGAGTCCAGCACGGCCCACGTACTAAGTCTCCGATTCAAGAGCGAGCGCCACGGCTTCGTCGATCGTCAGCGCGCGGCCTTGCTCCCATGCTTCGGCAAAGGCGCTCTCGTCGAGGCGGGCGCGGATCGCGGAGAGCGTCTCCTCGTTCATCCTCGCGACCCAGGCTTCGCTAACGCCGATCTGCTCTTGCTGAGCCCCGAAGCAGGAGAGAAGCCGGGCGGCCGTATCCGCTTTCCCGGGGAGCACGGCGAAAGTAGCGGCGCTGCGACAGAGACTCTGCGCGATTCCCTGAAGAGAGCCAAAGTCGCGACAAGCGAGAAGGTTCTGCTTCCCAAGCGCGAGGGCGTCCTCGACCCGGCCCTGCTCGAAAGCGATCATCGCCAGCGAGCCCAACGTTCCCGCCTCCGTCTCCTTGAAGCCGAGTGCTTGCGCCTGAGCAAGGTTCGATTCGTGCAGTGTGCGGGCCCGCTCGTGGTCGCCACGGCTGTGGTACGTGAACGCGAGGGTGCGCGTCGCCGCGACCGCCTCACGCTCGTAGCCGGCCTGGCGGAAGAGAGCCAGGCTCTCCTCGGCGAGCTGCTCCGCCTGCTCGAGGTCTCCTTCCTCGATGGCGGCCACACAGAGCACGTTGAGGTTGAAAGCGGCGCCACGCGCGTTGCCAAGGCTGCGGTGCAGCTCCAGTGCCTGCCCCGCGATCGACCTGGCCGCCGGAACGTCTCCGCTCCCGTACGCCATGAGGGCTGCTCCGGTGAGAGCCCTGGCACGCGCTGCTGTCGGACGCTCCTGGCTTTGAAGCGCGCCTTCGAGACGACGTCTCCCTTCGGCGACGTGCCCCCCCTTGTGCCAGAACTCCGACAAGGCTCCTGCGAGTTGGAGGACAAGCTCGTTCTCTCCCGAGGCTGCGAGATGATCGAGTGCAGTGCGGAGGTTGTCGTGCTCCTGCTCCAGTCGGCCGATCCACTCGCCGGAGTACACACGTGTATTCGGCTCGGCTTCTTCGCCGAGTGCAAGGAAGTGTTCCGCGTGACGGCGCTGCAACATCTCGGCCTCGCCGGAGTCCTCGAGCCGCTCGGCGGCGTACTCGCGGATCGTCTCCAGCATCCAGAAGCGGTCGCCCTCGCGGATGCGAACCAGGCTCTTGTCGACGAGCGACTCGAGCGTGTCGAGATCTGCGTCGCAGACGGCTTCCGCCGACTCGAGCGTACAGCCTCCCGCGAAGACAGCGAGCCGCGCGAAGAGCCGTTGCTCGTCCTCGTCCAGCAGCTCGTGGCTCCACTCGATCGTCGCGCGCAGCGTCTGCTGGCGCGGGTCGACCCCGCGGCCGGCCTTGAGCAGATCCAGCCGTTGCGAGAGCCGCTCGACGAGCTGCTCGGGCGAGAGGACTCGGACCCGCGCCGCCGCCAGCTCGAGCGCGAGCGGCAGGTTCTCGAGCCGCGCGCAGAGCTCCGGCACCACGTCGCTCGCGACGAAGCTCGGCAGCGCCGCACACGCCCGCGCCACGAAGAGCTCCGTCCCGTCCTCGGCCTCGAGCGGCGGGACCGGATAGGCCTGCTCGCCGGGAACGCGAAGCAGCTCCCGGCTCGTCACGAGCAGACGGAGGTTGGGGCAGGAGGCAAGCAGCTCGGAGAGGCATGGGGCTGCCTCGACGACGTGCTCGAAGTTGTCGAACAGAAGCAGCAGCGATTTGTCAGCGATGTGCTCCGCAAGACCGTCCTTGGCTCCGAGCGCCTGCCCCGCCGTCGCCGGGACGAGCTCGGGGTCACGCAGCGGCGCCAGCGGCACCCAGAAGATCCCGTCGGGGTAGCGCTCCGCAGCCTCGGCGGCCGCATGCAGCCCGAGACGCGTCTTGCCCGTCCCGCCCGGCCCCGTAAGGGTGAGTAAGCGAGCGTCCTCCATCAACCCGCACACCGCGGCTAGCTCGTGCTCGCGACCGAGGAACGGCGTCGCCGGAATCGGCAAGTTCGTCCGGTAGAGACTCTTCA
>JALZOQ010000299.1 GCA_030913835.1 Actinomycetota bacterium
GGTCTGCTGCTCGCCGGTCTGCTGCTGAGCCTGGTTCTTGCGCTTGCGGCGCCGGCGGCGGCGTGACCGTCCGGGCTGGACCTTCGGGGCCGGCAGGTTCTCGGCCAACGCGGCAGCGACCTCGGGCAGCGTCCCGAGCCGCTCGCGGGCCGCTTCGATCAGCTGGGTCGAGCGCGGCGTGTACCCCTCAGCGGAGGCGAGCAGTGCGGCGCCGACCTCGCGCGGAAGCTCGATCGAGGCATTAACGAGCTTGGCCGCGTTCTCCTCGTGCCGATGCCCGCGGGAGTTTGCGAGCGCGCCGAGCAGCCGCTTCGCCTCGGGGAACTCCGAGCTTGCCCGCCGGTCCTGCACCTTGCGCGTGGCGCGGGCGAGCTTCCACGTCCAGCGGGCGATGATCTGGTCGGGCGCGTTCACCTTGCCGTCCGCAATCGCGCGCAACAGGATCCGCACGCCCTGAATCCGGTCCTTCTCCCAGGTCGGCGCCTGGGTCACCAGTGTGACGAGGTCGTCGAAGTCTGCCCGCTCGACGGTCATCGAGACGCGGTCGGCGAGCGCGGTCATACGCAAGCGGCGGTTGGGATTCTCTGCGGCGCAGGTCGTGAGGAACTGCTCGAGGCAACCCTTCGACGCGCGGCCGTCGGTGAGCTTCGTGACGAAGTCGACCCGCTCCTCGAAACGGATCTGCCGTCCGGCGATCGCCGCCCAGTAGCGCTGCTCCTCCTCGTCGAGGTAGCGCGGATCGACGCGCTGCCACTCCCGAGCGATCACGGCGAGGCGGCGCGTGACCTGCGGCGTGACCGGAACGAGCCACGGTGCGGGCGTGAGCCGACGCCTGGCGCGGCGCTGGACGCGGCGCCGCGGCGCCGGAGTGACGCGTGCGCCCTCCCGGTAGAAATCCGCTTCGAGCAGCGAGTGCAACGAGACAACGCGGTCGTTGTGCGTCGCGCTCTTCGGGACGAAGTCGACGACGATCCCGGCCTCCTTGCGCGGATGCGTGCGCATGATCCGCCCGATCCGCTGCTGGTAGACGCGCTTCGAGGCCGTGGGAGCAAGGTGCATGCAGACCGTCGCGCGCGGCGAGTTCCAGCCCTCGGCGAGCAGCATGGCGTTGATCAGTACGTTGATCTCGCCGCGCTCGTAGGCCGCGAGCGTCTCGGCCAGCCGGACGGGCGGGGTCCGGCCCGACACCGCCTCAGCCTTGAGCCCGGTGGCCCGGAACTCCTGCGCGAGGTTGTACGCATGCTCGACCCCGGCGGCGTAGACGATGCCCGGCGTCGAGTCGAACCGGTCGCGGTAGAGGCTCGCCGCCGCCTGGTTCAGCGCCTGGTGGTCGAGGGTCTTGGCCAGCGCTTCCTGGTCGAAGTCGCCTCCCACGATCGGAACCTGGTTGATGGCCGCGACCGGCGGGACGCGCAAGCAGCGGAGGGGCGCGATGAGCCCGCGGCGCGCAGCGTCGGCGAGCGGAAGGTCGTCCACCGAAGCGGGGAAGACGTCCGAGACCTGCTTCGCGATCAGCTCCTCCGTCGCGGTCATCCCGATGTAGATGGGCTCGGGGAAGCTGCGGATCGCGGCGCTCGTCTTCTCACCGAGCGCGGTGTGCGCCTCGTCGCAGATGACGAGCTGGTACGCCTCGCGGCTGACGTCGCCCACGTGCCGCGCGAACCACGCGTAGGTCTGGATCGTGAGCGGGTTGCCCTTGAGCGGCTCCATGCCCTTGACGATCGCCGGGTGGAACCGTTCGCCGTAGCCCTCCGTGGTCAGGTCGCGGTCGAACTGCGAGACGAGCAGGCGGCGGTGGGTGAGGATCAGGACGCCGAGCGTGCGGGCCGCTTCGACAAAGCCGGCCGCCGCGATCGTCTTGCCGGACGCGGTCGGGTGGCGGAAGCGGAACCGTCTCGCCGCGCCAAGATCCTCGCCGACGTACTCGTCCGCATCGTCGTCCTCCTCGGCGTCGCCGGAGTGCTCGATCTCGGGCGCGTCCTCGTCCTCTTCGTCAGGCTCGGGGAGCTCCTCCGGGTGCGCTCCGTTGCCGTTCAGGGGGCCTTGCTGCTCGTTGTAGGCGATCAGCTCGGTGAGCATTCCCGCGAGCGCATCGATCTGATGTCGGCGGAGCTCGGTCCCCGACGCGAGCCGCGGCGGCTTTTCACTGAGCACTCGCTCGAGCCCGAGCATGAGGCCGAAGCGCGTCTTCCAGGCGGGCGAGGGTGTGCGGCGCCCGGCCTCGATCTCGGCCAGCGCGTCGTCGAGCGCGCGGCGTCGGGAGGTTCCTTGGGCGAGCGCTACCGCCGGGTCCTCGTCGGCTCGGAGGAAGGGCTCGCCGGCCCATGCTTCGGCCTGGAGGGCGGCGGCGGCGAGGCCGTCCGTGTCCTCCGGCGCAATGGTCGGATGCGTGGATATTTCCTGCATGTGCGCAGCACGATCCGCGTGCTGCAACTTCGCGAGGTGGCGCGCTCGCTCAACTTCCCCTAGCGAGCGTCGCTGGTCGAAGCATACCCGATTTTCGGCGTTTCGCGGCTGGAACGGCAGGTTGTGGAGGAATCGTCACCCACGTGTGCGTTTTGCGGCGCTAGGCTCGAGCCATTGGGGAGGGAGGTGGGGTTCCCGGAGTTAGACGCGTGTACCTAGTACAGGCGTCTAGAGAGGAGTACCCGTCCCGCCCATGCCACCGAAGATGGCGAAGGGATTCCCCGGTAGTGCCTCCCAGACGAGCTCGCCGCCGACCTCGACGTCTCCGTGGACGCGCTCCGCCAGTGCCTTCGCCTCCTCGCGCGTGCTCGTC
>JALZOQ010000325.1 GCA_030913835.1 Actinomycetota bacterium
CGTCTGCGCTGTTCGGGGCAGGGCGCGGCGCGTGCAGGATCCCGCCGACGCCCTCGCGCGCCACGGGCGCAAGCGCGCGCTTGAGCGAGCTCGGCTCGAGGCCGCTCGCGCTCGAGATGTCCTTGACCTGGAGCAGGATCGCGCCCGGCTGCGGCGCGCGCGAGTTCGCGTTCGGCGTCGGCGCCCAGCCCTCGGCGGCCGAGAAGCGAACGTCCTGGAGGTGCTGCCACTCCAGCAGGTAGCCGGTGGGATCGACCGCGCCGTTGTACCCGTAGCCGAGGTATTGGACCGGGTGCACCTCGAAGTGGAGGTGGTACGGCGTGGTCTGTGCGTCGCCCGAGTTGCCGACGAAGCCGAGCACATCTCCCGCCTGCACGCGGGCGTTGTTCACGGCCAGCGGCGAGTAGGCGGAGAGATGGGCGTAGTAGAACTGGTTGCCGACGCGGTCGCGGAGCCAGAGTCGGTAGCCACCGACGTCGTTCCAGCCGACGGAGAACACAGTGCCGGTCGCGACCGCGAGGATCGGCGCGCCGAGCGGCGCGAAGATGTCGGCGCCATGGTGCCAGCCGCCGGCGACATCGCTGCGAGGGCTACCGAAGGTGTTCACGAACGACGAGGGACCGAACACCGGGAAGACATAGGTGCCGCCCTTCAGCTTCGGGTGCGAGCCGGGGGGTGGTGAGCTCCCCAGGGGCGGCAGCGGAATCCCGTTGTCCGGCGGCTCGGGCGGGGTCAGCGTCGGGGCCTGCGCCGGCGGCTTGACGGGCTTCGGCGGCGCCAAGGGCTTCACCGGCTTGGCGGCCTCGCCGGTCGGTGCGTCCACCGAGACATCGACGTAGCCGATCTGCACGGTCGTGCCCGCCGGCACGCCGTTGTGCTCGACGGTCACGTGCGCCTCGACCCCGACCACATACCCGCGGTAGCTCGACGTCGTCTGCTGCGTCGCGCCCTGCCCGAGGATGATCGCGTAGCCCCAGTCGCCGAGTTGGATCGTCCCGGCGCCGGCGGGAACCGCCTGGCCGAGCACGGTCACCCCGTCCACAGTCAGCCCGGGAAAGCTGCCCGAAGCGGCACCCTGCTTTGCGGTCGCCTCGGCCTTCACCGTGACGGTCTTCACGGTGAAGTCGCCCCCGAACATCGAGATGTCCGAGATCGTCAGCGTCGCACTGGCGTTCGCCGTCGTGCCGGTGTCGGCGGAGAGATAGGCGTTGCCGGAGCCGGTGCTGACGATCGAGCCGGACGTGAACGGTCCGATGAAGCCCGCCGTCTGGGGCGGAGCGGAGATCTCCTGCGTTCCGCCGGTTCCGTTGATCCGTACGCCAAAGGCATGCGCTGCCGCGCTCCCGGGCGCCGCGTCGGCACCGACGCTGCTGGGAGCAGCGCCCGCCGAGAGCACCAGGACGGACGCCAAGACGACCGGGAGCCGCTTCGACACGCGCACCATTATGCAGCGGTTCGCGGTCGGGGCGAGGGAGCTGAGGAGGGTTTTGGTGGAACGTCGCTCGTCGTCGGGGTGCGATGGTCGTTCCGAGGCAGTCCTCGGGGCGAGCAGCGCGGCCCGACGGCACGGCGCTCGTTTCGCCAAGCCCTCCGTTTAGCCGAGCTTCTCGCGGACGAAGGCGCGGAAGCGCTCCTTCGCGTGCTCGTCCGGCCCGAGCGGCGCTTCGTCCGCAAAGGCCGGGTCGGCGGCGATCTCCTCGGCGACCGTCTGCACCTCTCGGGCCAGGGCCGCGTGGTGCGCGGGATCCTTCAGCAGCACGTCCACCCAGCTCTCCGAGCCGTCGTAGGGCGGGAGGTCGTTGTCGAAGAGAAGTTGCCCGAGGACGATGCCGACGCGGATGTACGCGAAGGTGCGGAAGGCGAGTACCCGCCGCGGCGACCCGATCAGGCGCTCGAGCTCGGGGTGCTCGCGCTGGATCTGCTCGACGATCGAGCCGATCGGCTCGTCGACGAGCGGAAGCCAGATCTCGTCGAGGTCGGCCACGCGTGAGAGTCTAGGGCCGGCGTGAGCGCCAGGCCAACTGGGCCGCGACGGCGAGCATCAACGCGGCGAACAGGCGCCGAAGCGTGACCTCGGGCAGGTTCGTCGCGACGAGGACTCCTGGCCCCGCGCCCGCGAGCGAGGACACGCCGATCACACCGGCGGAGCGCCAGCGGACGTTGCCGTAGCGGGTCTGCCGCCACGTTGCCACGACGGCCGTTGGGAGGATCGCGAGCAGCGACGTGGCCTCGGCGTGCAGCTGCGAGAGCCCGAGCGCGAGCAGGGTCGGCACGAACAGGATCCCCCCGCCGACCCCGAAGAGGCCCGCGAGGACTCCCGCGGCGAGGCCGAGCAGGGCCGCGAGCGCGAACGATTCCGACAGCCGAGGCGGCTCGATGAGCAGGCTGATCGCAACGCCGACGATGAGCAGGGCGAAGAGCAGGCTGAGCCCGCGCCGTCGGATCCGCTGCTGCAGAGCGGTGCCCGCGACGGCACCGACGGCGGCGGGGAGACCCACCAGCGCGGCGTAGGACGGATCGACTTTCCCGTACAGCGCGTAGAGGATCGCCCCCGCGAGGGCGGTCAGGCCGATGGCCGCGAGGGAGGTGGCCATCGCCGGCCGCTCCTCCCAGTGCGCGAGCAGGAGCAGCAAGGGGACGATCACGAGTCCCCCGCCGACGCCGAAGAGCGCGCTGAAGAAGCCGGCGACGAGGCCGATGAGGACCAGCCGCACGGCCGTATCCTAGGCTGGGTGTCCGGCCTCGCTCCGATCGAGGAACTCGCCCGCCAGCCCGAGCGTGCGGCCATCTGCCTGGACGTGGACGGCGTGCTCGCGCCGATCGTCGAGCGCCCTGAGGACGCGCGAGTACCTGATGAGACTCGCGCCGAGGTGGCGCGGCTCGTAGCGCGCTACGCGCTCGTCGCGGCGATCAGCGGCCGTGCCTCGGGCGAGGCGCGCCGGATCGTCGGGCTGCCGGGCCTCGTCTACGTCGGCTCCCACGGACTCGAGCTGGCGCCCGATGCGGAACGCTGGCGGGAGGTGCTGCAGTCGTTCCTCGCGGGCCTCGCCTGGCCGGTCGAGGACAAGGGGCTCACGGCCTCCTTGCACTACCGCACGGCACCCGACCAGAGCGCGGCAAGGGCGGAGCTCGAGACGGTCGCGGAGCGCGCGCGCGAGGCCGGGCTCCGCGCGCGGTTCGGGCGCAAGGTGCTCGAGTTGCTGCCGCCCATCGACGCCGACAAGGGCACGGCCGTTCGCGCGCTCCTCTCCGGGCGCGGCCTGACGAGGGCCCTTTACGCCGGGGATGACACGACCGACCTCGACGCCTTTCGCGCCCTCGACGGGCTGGAGCTGGCCGTGCGCGTCGCGGTCGCCTCCGCGGAGGGCCCGGTGGAGCTGCGGGAGAGCGCTGACGTCGTGGTGAACGGTCCCGGTGAGCTACTCGGCCTGCTGAGGAAGCTCTAGTGCACCTCGATGAAGTGGCGCTGAAGTCGCTTCGCGCCCGGTACGGGGAGCCCGCAGCCTTGACCTGGGAAGGCGAGGTGAGCGAGCCCGAGTTCAAGCTCGCGGGTTGGAACCCGACGCGCCGGCACGACATCACCTTCTTCGTCTTCAATGGCGACCGGCTCGCCCTGATCGAGAAGCCGCAGTATCCGCCAGGGATCTGGCGCCCCCCGGGCGGCGGCGTCCGAGCGGGCGAGGACGTCCCGGCGGGCATCCGTCGCGAGGCGCTGGAGGAGCTCGGAGTCGAGATCGAGCTGGAGCGCTATCTCGTCGCGAGCGAAGCCGTGTTCCGGTTCGGCGACGAGACGATCGAGTGGCGGACGCATGTCGTCTCGGCGCGAACGGACACGGCCGTGCTCGCGCCGCGCGACACCGTCGAGATCTCGGCGGCCCGCTGGGGCACGCTCGAGGAGCTCGGCGGCCCGCTCCGCGAGCGCCTGCTCGGCACGGGGCGTGCGCTCTGGAATTATCGCGTCGCGCTGCACGACGCCGCGACCGCGGCGCTACTCGTCGAGTAGCTCGAGCACCTCGGGGATCAAGTGGATCCGTGGCTGCCAGCCGCGAGCGTCCTCCCAGTACGGCTCGTCCTGCTCCGGGCGGAGGATCAGCACGGCGCGCATCCCGACCCTCTGCGCACCGGCCAGCTCGTCGTTCGCGCCGTCGCCGACGAACATGGCCTCGGCCGGCTCGACGCCGAGCTCGTCGAGCGCGAGGCGGTAGATGGCCGGATCGGGCTTCCGCAGCCCGACGGAGCACGAGAAGACCGTCGAGTCGAACAGGCCGGCGAACGCCGTCTCCTCCCAAAGCTCCGCGACCTCCTCGCTGCAGACCGAGATTATCCCGAGCCGAAAGCCGCGCCCCCGCAGCTCGCGGAGCGTCTCGAGCGCTCCGTCCTGGGGAACGGCGACCTCACGGAAGGCGTTTCGTCGCAGCTCGAGGAGCTCGGGCAGCAGCTCGTCGGTCGCGCCGACAGATCGGAACGAATCTGCGAGCGATCCCCCGTCGCGCTCGGACCGGCTTTCGCGCCAGACCCGGTGGAACTGATCCGGATCCGCCCCGAGGCGCTCGGCGATTCGACGTTCCATCGCGCGGCTGTGCTCGACGTCGTAGAGGACGAGCGTGTCCCAGAGGTCGAAGATCACCGCGCGCAATTTGCTCGAGACCTCCCGGAAGTCGCTCACTTACCTAGCTTCTCGATCTGCTTCCACGTACGCGTGTTCAGAACCTGCTCTTTCGTCAGCCAGGCCCGGCGCGCCTGGGCGACGCCGATCGGCATGTGCCCCAGCGCGCTCAGCTGATGCCCGTCCGTGTTCACAGGAATCTTGACTCCGGCCTCACCCGCGACGCGCGCGTGCGTGTCGCGTAGGTCGAGGCGGTTCGGCTGCGCGTTGATCTCCAGGAACGTTCCAGTCTCCACGGCCTTCTCGACGACGCGCTCGATGTCGACGTCCGCACCGGAGCGGATGTTCAGCTTGCGCGCGGTCAAGTGCCCGATCATGTGGACGTGCGGGTTCTCGATCGCCGCGAGCACGCGCTCGGTCGGGTTGCGGTCGAAGCTCGTGTGCAGCGATGCGATGACCCACTCGAAGCCGGCCAGCGCCTCGTCGCGCAGCGCGAGCCCGCCGTCGGCACGGATCCCGACCTCGACGCCCTTGATGATGCGGAACGGCTTCAGCCGCTCGTTGAGCTCGTCGACCTCGGCCCACTGCTCCTCCGCGCGACCCTCGCGCAGCCGCTCGCCGTGGTCGGTGATCGCGAGGTACGCGTAACCGCGCGCTTTCGCCGCCGGCGCCATGTCGGCGAGCGTGTCCTTGCCGTCCGACCAGGTCGAGTGCGAGTGGAGGTCGCCGCGGATGTCGTCGAGCTCGACCAGCTCCGGCAACTCGCCGGCGCGGGCAGCCTCGAGCTCGCCGCAGTTCTCGCGCAGCTCCGGCGGGATCCAGTCGTAGCCGAGGAAGCGGTACAGCTCCTCCTCGGTCTCATGCCTGTGCACGGCGCCGTTCTCGGTCTCGGTGACGCCGTACTCCGAGACGGAGAGCTTTCGGCGCACCGCAGCTTCCCGCAGGGCGAGGTTGTGCTCCTTCGAGCCCGTGAAGTGCTGGAGCAGGTTGCCGTACGACTCGGGAGGCACGACGCGCAGGTCGAAGCGGTAACCGTCGTTTGAGACCACAGTCGCCTTCGTGTCGCCCTTCGCCGCGACTTCGACGACCCAGCGAAGCGAGGTGAAGTAGGCGATCAGCGCAGGCGGATCGTTCGCGGTCGCGATGATGTCGAGGTCGCGGATCGTCTCCTTGCGGCGGCGCGCGCTGCCGGCGTCCGAGACCTGGTCGGACGCGGGATGAGCGCGTAGCACCTCCACGACCGCGAGCAGCGCCGGCAGCGCATCGCCGAGCAGCGGCCGAAACGGTTCGGCCTCGGCAGTGTCGCTCAGCGCCTTCAGGACGCGCTCTTCCGTCTTCGCTCCAAGCCCCGCGAGGCCACGCAGGCGCTCCTGCTCCGCCGCGGCGCGCAACTCGTCCAGGGTCGTCACGCCGAGCTCGCGCCAGATCCGCGCCGCGGTCTTCGGACCGAGCCCGGGCAGTCGCATGAACAGCGGCACGTCTCCGGGCACCCCACCCTTCCGCTTCGAGAGGGCGTGGATCTCGCCGTCCTCGACGATCTCCACGATCTTGCCCTCGATCGTCTTGCCGATCCCCTGGAGCTCCTTGGCACGTCCGGCGAGCGCGAGCTGGGCCACCGAGCTGCCGGTCTCGCGGATGCGGGCCGCGGCGCTGCGATAGGACGAGACGCGGAAGCGATCCTCGCCCTCGAGCTCCATCAGATCGGCCAGCAGGTCGAACTGCGCCGCCACGTCGGCGTTCCGGGGCAGTGCGCTCGCCACGCCTCGATCATACGATTGGCCGATGTTCACGGTCGACGACGAAAGCTTCGGGCGCGACGTGCTCCAGGCCGACGGTGCGGTCGCCGTCGACTTCTGGGCCCCGTGGTGCCATCCGTGCGAGGCGGTCACGCGCCTGCTCGAGCAGCTCGAGACCGAAGGGTCGGGACGCCTCGCCTTCGCGAAGCTCGACGTCGACGCCAACCCGGTGACTGCGGGCGCTTACGACGTGCTGTCGATCCCGGCCGTGATCGTGTTCCAAGGCGGCGAGCCGCGCGCGACGATCACGGGCGCACGGCCGCGGCAGTACTTCGAGCGGATGCTTGCGCCGTGGCTTTGACTACTTGAAGTGCTCCCAACCGCTGAGCTGGACCTCCTCGCCGTCCCTGAGCAGCACCAGGCCCGAGCCCTCGAGGCAGCAGCCGATCTCGTGGAGCTCGCCCGGCTCCGCCAGCGCGGCAAGCAGTTCGTAGTCCTCCCCGAACCCGAGATCGTCGAGCACCGCGCCCTCCGCCAGCGGGACGAGGCCGAGGTCGATCTCGATGCGCACGCCCGAGCGCTCCGCAATGCGCGATGCGTCGGCGGCGAGGCCGTCCGAGACGTCCATCAGCGCATGCGCGGTCTCGGCGAGCCGGCGGCCCTCCTCGAGGCGGATCGGCGGGCGTACGTACTCGCCTCGACGGAAGGCTGCACCCGAGGCTCCCAGCTCTCCCGTGACGACGACGACGTCACCGGGCCTCGCGCCCGCCCGCCCGGGCACCCGCTGGGACCGGCCGATCGCCGTG
Source organism: Actinomycetota bacterium (assembly GCA_030913835.1). GTDB lineage: Bacteria > Actinomycetota > Thermoleophilia > Gaiellales > Gaiellaceae > UBA5186. Next base: position 7,149 of record JALZOQ010000325.1, read on the forward strand.
ACGGAGAGGACGAGCGAATCCGCCCGCGTCGTGTCGCCTCCGACCACGGGCACCCCGGCCTCGGCGATTCCCTCGTAGAGCTCGACCACCTGCGCGACCTCCGTGTCGGCCGGCGCCGCCAGCGTCACGATCAGGCCCTCCGGGCGCGCGCCCGACGCGGCGAGATCGCTGAGATTCACCGCGGCGGCCCGAAAGCCTAGGTCGCGCCAGGAGATCCAGTCGAGCCGGAAGTGGACGCCCTCGACGAGCGCGTCCTGCGTCACGACGAGATCGCCGGCCACGACCGCGGCGTCGTGCTCGATCCCCTGCACGAGCCCGCGCCGCTCGAGCTCGCGGAGCAGGCCGACCTCTCCGGCCTCAGCGAGCTGCATCGATCGCCTCCACGAGCGCCTGCGCGTCCCGGGCAGCGCGCACGACGGCGACGCCTGCCGCTCCGGCCCGGATGCAATCCCCGGCGTTCGAAACGTCGATTCCCCCGATCGCGACCACGGGCGTGGAGACGGCCGCGCAGATCTCGGCAAGCCCGCCGAGCCCGATCGGCTCGGCCGCGTCCGGCTTGGACGGCGTCACCCAGACCGGCCCCGCGCCCACGTACGACGCGCCCCAGGCGATCGCCGACTTGGCCTCAGCGCGGGTTGACGCCGAAAGGCCGACCTTCAGCCCCGCTTCGAGCGCGTCCTCGACACCCTCGTCCTCGGTCCCGAGATGGACACCGTCGGCCTCGAGCCGGATCGCCGCCTGGACGTCGTCATTCACGACGAGCATCACACCGAAGCGTGCGGTAAGCCCGCGGTAAGCGCGGCCGCGCTCGACGACCTCGAAGGTGGGCGTGTTCTTGAGGCGGAGCTGGACGACGGTGGCGCCGTTCTCGGCGGCTATGCGGGCGGTCTCGAGGTCGCTGACGACGGCGTGCAGCTTCACGCGATCCGCGCCCGGG
>JALZOQ010000358.1 GCA_030913835.1 Actinomycetota bacterium
GCCTATGCGGACGTGTTCGCGGGCAGCGACGCCTGGCTGGAGCTGGAGATTCCCTCCGGAAATCTCTACGCCTGGGACGACGCGTCGACGTACGTCCGGCTCCCGCCGTACTTCGAGGGGATGAGCCGCGAGCCGGGAACCGTCGAGGACCTCCACGGCGCGCGCTGTCTCGTCAGGCTCGGCGACTCGGTCACGACCGACCACATCTCTCCCGCGGGTGCGATCCGGCCCGACTCGCCGGCCGGCACGTACCTGACCGAGCACGGGATCGAGCGCAAGGACTTCAACTCGTACGGCTCACGGCGCGGCAACCACGAGGTGATGGTGCGCGGCACGTTCGCCAACGTGCGCCTCAAGAACCTGCTCGTCCCCGGCAGCGAGGGCACGTGGACGGTGCACGTCCCGAGCGGCGAGGAGATGACGATCTACGACGCGTCGCAGCGGTACCTCGCCGAAGGGACGCCGCTCGTCGTGCTCGCCGGGCAGGAGTACGGCACAGGGTCATCTCGCGACTGGGCCGCGAAGGGCCCGAATCTCCTGGGGGTGCGCGCCGTGATCGCCGAGGGCTACGAGCGGATCCACCGCTCGAACCTGCTCATGATGGGCATCCTCCCGCTGCAATATCTCGACGGCGAGAACGCGGACACGCTCGGGCTGTCCGGGCGGGAAGAGTTCGCCGTCGAGGGCGTCGAGAACGGGGAGGCACACGAGGTGACCGTCCGCGCCGACGACAAGAAGTTCCGCGCCCGCGTCAGGCTCGACACGCCGCGCGAACGCGAGTACCTGCGGCACGGCGGGATCCTTCAGTACGTGCTGCGCCGGCTGCTCTCGACCTGACTTACGGCACGAGGGTCAGCGGGATGCTGCGCACGTGGATGCGCGAGCCGTCGGCCGCCGAGCCCTCGAAGACCACGAGCGCGCCCTGCGTCGGCTCCGTGACGCTGAACGGAACCGGGAACGAAAACGTCCCGCGCGTGCCGCTGCCGGAGGTCGCCGTCTCGAAGTTCTTCGCCAGCAGCTTGCCGGCGCCGTCGCGAAGCTCCCACTGGAAGTTCGCCTCGAACGTGTTCGCGGTTCCGCGCGCCGTGAACGGGCTGCTCACAGCCGTGGCGAAGCCGGGAGACTCGACCAGGATCGCGGGTGTCGCAGCCTCGAAGTCGAGCCGGTCGACCGGCGGATCGACCACGACGCCCTCGCCGCCGATCGCCTTGACCGGCCGTCCGTCGAGCCGGAAGGCGACGCGCTTCACGGTTGGGAACTGCGTGAGCGTGTACACGACCTGAGCGACGCGGGCCTGCATGGACAGCGACCCACCGCCCTCCTCGAACTCGCGCGAGAGGTCGGCCGTCGCGGTGCCGTCCTGGATCGTGAGGCCGTTCAGGCGCGCCCGGGGCGGAATCGCGCTCGTCAGGCCGCCGGCGATCTCCTGCCCGTTCGGCCCGTCGATCACCGCGCGCAGCGCGGCGGCCGCCACCCCGCGTTCGGGCGCCTCGAGCGGCTGCCCGGCCGCGATCTGCTCGCCGTCGAGGAAGTACGGCGTGACCACGGAGGTTGAGGCCTGCGTCGTGGTTGGCGGCGGCGCGGGAGGAACCGTCTGCACGGAGGTCACCGTGACCGTCCTCGTTTCGGAGCCTCCGCATGCAGCACAGAGCGCGACGAGGGCAACTGCGAGCAACGCGGCGCGAGACGACACGCCGCGATCCTAGTCGCGGTAGGTTCACCCTCGTGCTGGGGATGCGGTTCGACGGTCGGGAGCTCGCGGGCGCCGTTGCGGACATCGGCGTGCTCGTCCCGATCGCGGTCGCACTGATCGTGACGAACGGGTTGTCCCCGACCGCCGTCCTCCTGCCGGCCGGCCTGCTGTACCTGGTCGTCTCGTTGGTCTACCGGCTGCCGGTGCCGGTTCAGCCGCTGAAGGCGCTCGGCGCAATCGCGATCGCCAAAGGCCTCGGCGCGGACGAGATCGCCGCGGCGGCGCTCCTGCTCGGATGCATCTTCATCGCGCTCGGCTCGACCGGCCTGCTGGAGCTTGCCGGCCGCGCTTTTCCGCGGGCGCTGATCCGCGGCGTCCAGCTGACCGTGGGCCTTCTGTTCCTGAAGATCGCATGGGGACTCGTCACCGATGCACCGAGGGCCTTCAGCGCACACGCGCTCAACCCCGGCTTGGCCGTAGGGCTCGGACTCGGGGTCGTTGTCGCGGCGGTGACGCTGCGGCGGTACCCAGTTTCGCTCGTCCTCGTCGGCGCCGGGGTGGTCGTGATGGTGGTGAGCGCTGGGGGTCAGGC
>JALZOQ010000364.1 GCA_030913835.1 Actinomycetota bacterium
ATGCGGCAGAGCCACGCGATCGGCTCTCCCCGACGGGGGTCGTACCGGCGCCACGAGCGCAGCGCGCGCTCGAAGGTCTCCCCGGTCAGGTCCTCGGCGACCGTACGGTCGCGCGTCAGGTAAAGCAGGTAGCGGAAGACGCTGTCGAGCGACGCCTCCGCGACCTCGGCGAACTCCGGCCGCGCCGTGGAGCGCGCGCCGAAGCCGGGCCAGGAGGTCGAAACCGCGTGCACGCCCCGTATACGGCGCCGAGCCACGTCACGTCACACTCTGCCTTCAAGAGCTGCGTAGATCCACTTCGGTGGCGGGTAGCCGCGACCTTGCGGCTCCTCAGCAGGCGCTGCGGCGATCGAGGTCGCGCGCCACTTCGCCCGCCCGCCACTTTCTCGACGATGACGTACCGACCGTGCTCCTCCACGACCCGAACGTGGCCTTGCTCGGCGACTTGGTGCCCAGGGACGTTCAGGAAATGCGTCGAATCAGCCCGCACCCGGCGGTAGTCCTCGACGCTCAGCGGGACGATCGTCGTGCACGATTCTTCGGCGCACTCGCAGATGAACGGGACAAGCCCGTCGAGGCCGTACTCCTCAGCTCGCTCCAGGATGTGCTCGTTGGCGTCGCGAAAGGTCGCGTCGTTTCGCGCCTCACGCTCCGCCGACCGATCCTTCACCCGGGGCTTCTAGCCGCGGTCTGCAGGCGCGAAACGCCGCTCCCAGCCCTCGAGCACCGCCCGGATCTCCACGGGCGTCTCCCGTGACGCGGCGACCTGGTCCGCGAGGTCGCGCAGCTTGACGCGGCCGGATCGAGCCGCACGCCGGAGCAGCACGAAAGCGTCCTCGGTGCCGATCTCGAAGCGCTCGGCGAGCCTGCCTTTCGCCTGCTCGATCGCCACTCGAGACGTCAGCGCCCCCTGGAGCTGCTCGTTTTCTGCACGAAGCCGCTGCACCATGTCCAGAAGATTCGTGATCACGTCGATGGGCCGGCCTTCGGCTCCCGACGCGCCGGCGAGCAACTGCGATGCCCACTGCTCGTTCAGCCTCTGCTCGGCGGCTTCGACGCTCATGCGGCTCTCGCGCTCGCAACGGCGTCCGCGAGCGACGAAGTCATCCGGAACAGGTAGGAGAGACCCGTGATCTCGATCACGCGCGTGGTGCGCGGATCGTCGCTCACCAGCACGAGCTCTCCCCGCCGAGCCTTCAGGGCCTTCCCGTGGCGCATGAGGATCCCGAGCACCACCGAGTCGATCAACGGCACCGTCGAGAGATCGACGATCACGTGCGTGACCTCGCGCGCGACCGCCTTCTCGAGCTCCGCGTCGAACGCGGACCCGGTCCAGACGTCGAGCTCACCGGTCGCTGTGATCACGATCGTCTCCGCATCCAGCTCGGCTGTGGTCAGACGAAGGTCCACGTAGTCGAGGTCGTCCAAGACAAGACCGAGGCTAGTGCGCCCGGCGCGACAGAACTAGGGCCTCGAGTAAAGCTTCAGGCAGCAGCGCGTGTGGGTTTGCTCACACGGCAGCGAGCCGGTAGCCCACTCCGCGCACGGTCAGCAGCCTCTGCGGGTTCGACGGATCGGGCTCGATCTTGCGTCGGAGGTTCGAGACGTGGATGTCGCACGCGCGCTGGTCGCCGACGTACACGCTCTCCCACAGGTGCTGCATGATCTCGCGCCGGGAGAACACGCGCTCGGGCTCGGTGGCGAGCAGGGCGAGCAGCTTGAACTCGGACCGGGTCAGGTTGACGGGCTGGCCGTTGGCCTCGACGCGGTGACGCGCGAGGTCGAGCGTCAGGCTGCCGACGCGGTGCACGAGCGCTCCCGGAGCTCCGCGGTCAAGCGCACGCCGCCTCAGGATCGCGCGCACGCGGCTCACGAGCTCCGCGATCGAGAACGGCTTCGTGACGTAGTCGTCCGCGCCCGCTTCAAGCCCGAGCACGCGGTCGACCTCGGCGTCCTTCGCGGTCAGCAGCAGGATCGGGACGTCGCTCTCCGCGCGCAGTCTCCGGCAGACCTCGAGCCCGGACAGCTTCGGGAGCATGAGGTCGAGCACGAGCACGTCGAACCCGTCGGCCCGAGCTGCGCGCAGCGCCTCCTCACCGTCGGCGGCCTCCTCCACGTGGTACCCCTCGCCCCGCAGGGCGTACCCGATCGCCTCGCGAATCCCCTCTTCGTCGTCGACGACGAGAATTCGCTCGCTCACGTCGTCACCAGACGTGCCAGCGGGAGGACGATTCTGGCGCGAGTGCCCGTGGGCTTCACCGGCTCGAGCTCGAACCGGCCGCCCATCGCGCGAATCGACTCCGCGGCGATGCTGAGGCCGAGCCCGAACCCATCGACGTCGGTGCCTCTGCCCCGAAAGAAGCGCTCCGTGATGCGGTCGTGGTCCTCAGGGGCCAGGCCCGGGCCGGTGTCGGTCACTTCGAGCGCGATCATCCCGTCGTGCGGTCGCGCCCCAAGCTCGATCGAGCCCTTCGCGGTGTACAGCGCGGCGTTCGTCGCGACGTTCGACAGCGCTTGCTCGAGCAGGTCACGGTTCGCGAGGGCCGCGAGCTCGGGATCGCACTCGATCTCCACCACGACCGACTCTCGCGGCTCGATCTCCCCCGCGATCGATTCCAGCAGCGGGCGGAGCGCGACGATGTCGAGCCTCGCCGTCTCCTGGCCCGTCTGAGCCCGCGCGAGGACGAGCAGCGCGCGGCCGAGCCTGCCGAGCCTGTCGGTCGCGCGGTCGATATGCC